>JASHRB010000194.1 GCA_030037575.1 Candidatus Sulfotelmatobacter sp.
GACGGATTCGCCGATTTGCAGTTGTACCTTGCGAAGAATCCCGAGGCCGGAGACATGGTGCCGGGTGCGGGAGGCATTCGCAAGCTGCGGTGGAGAGATCCACGCCGCGGCAAGGGCAGGCGCGGCGGGTTGCGGATTATTTACTACTGCTTTCTGTCAGAGCAGGAAATCTGGCTGCTGACGCTTTATGACAAAGATGAAGCTGCTGATCTGACGAAAGAGGAAAGAGATCAATTGAGGCGATTGCTCGAAGCGGAACGCGCCGTGCGAAAGGCCAGGAGTAGGAAATGAAAAAGCAGAGCACGACAAAGCGAAATCTGTTCGCCGAGTTAATGGAAGGCGTGGATGCGATGAGGGCCCATCGCGAGGGCAAGGTCACGCTTCGCACCTATGCTGTGCCGGTTCCCAAAGTGAAGGAGTCTCCAGGCGCGGAATTCTTCGTTGCAGCTCGTGAAAAGTTCAATGTCTCCCGTGCGGTCTGGGCCAACATGCTTCGCGTGAGCCCGCGCACGGTTGAAAAGTGGGAGCAGGGCGGGCAGGTCAGTCCGCTTGCAGCAACATTCGTCGAACTGGTAACAAGATACCCGGACACTATTGAGCGTTTGCAGGCACTTCCGAGACGTGTTGCACGCTCGTCACGCAATGCGCGGACATCGGGCGCTACGGGTAGTCGAGGCTCTCGGTCTGTTGCTCCTCATGGAGACAATATTGGGTCACTATGGGTCAGCTTACGGTCGCGCCGCGCTAGGAAGTGAGGAGGCCAACTCCAATGAAAGGCCTGTTTCAAGACGTTCGCTACGGTGCTCGGATGCTGACCAGGACTCCAGGTATCTCAGTAGTAGCCGTCTTGACACTGGCTCTCGGAATCAGTGTCAACACCACAATCTTTAGCCTCGTCAATGCCGTGCTGCTCCGTCCGCTTCGATTTCGGGAGCCCGGCCAGTTAGTTCTGCTTACGGAACGAAATGCGAAGGAGCAGGGTTGGCAGCGGAACCCGGCACTCGCCACCTCGCTCGACTGGAGAAACCACACACAATCGTTCGCGCAGATCGAATTCGGCGTGACCTACAACGAGAGCGCAAATCTCATCGGCGGCAGCGAGGCCCAGAGAATCGAAACGCAGTTCGTGAGCCCAGGCCTGCTAAGCATGATGGGACTGAACCCAATGATAGGACGAGGTTTCAGCGCCCAGGATGCCGAAGGCTTGGGGTCGAACGTTATTATTAGCCATTCGCTGTGGCAGCGGTTGTGGGGTGGTGATCCGAAGGTCCTGGGCAAGCGTCTCGAAACTTCGCTCGGCACATACACCGTTGTCGGCGTGATGCCGCCGGATACTTGGATCATCCCCTGGGCGCGGGACCCCGCCATGTGGATTCCCCTCGATCCCACGGGCCCAGATCAGCGCCCGGATACCCGCTGGTGGGGTTGTTTTGGACGCTTGAAACCGGGCATCACCGTTGAGCAAGCCCGGGCCGAGATGAAGGTTTTCGGAATGCGGCTGGCCCAAGCTCATCCCGAGACGAACAAGGACTGGGAATCGATAGTCCTTCCGCTTCGTGACTATTGGTATGGAGATGACCGGCGTCTGCTAGCCATGCTGATGGGAGCAGTGGGTTTTGTGTTGCTGATCGCGTGTGCCAACGTGGCCAACCTTTTGCTTGCTCGATCTGGTGCGCGCGCCACGGAAATGGCGATTCGTGCTTCCATCGGCGGATCTCGTGCGCGGCTCACCCGGCAGCTTCTTACCGAAAGTGTTTTTCTGGCGTTGGTCGGCGGCGCTGTCGGACTGGGATTGTCGTACGCAGGTGTGGTACTGCTGATCCCTCTAATACCCGAGTGGGTTTTATCAGTGGGTCATGTGTCCATCGATGAAACGGTGCTCGGCTACACGCTGGTTCTCTCGATGCTGACGGGAATTCTGTTCGGGCTGGCCCCTGCCCTGCGCGCGTCCAGAATCGACCTGAACCGGGCGCTAAAGGAAGGTGGCGATCGCTCGGGCGGCTCGCGGCAGCTCGGCGGAAATCTGCTGGTGGTGGGGGAAATCGCCCTCACGTTAGTTTTGCTGGCCGGCGCAGGCTTAATGATCAACAGTTTCATTCGTGTGAGCCGAGTGGACCTCGGATTCGACCCCTCACATTTGCTTATGGCGTACGTGGAGCTGGATGGAAATACCTACCGTGAACTGATGCCGGATGACATGCAGCGTTTAAAGCCGGCCACCGACGCTTTCTGGCAGGAAGCGATGGATCGCCTGGAGAAGATCCCCGGCGTTGTCTCCGCCAGTTTCGAGGGGGCCACACGCGAGTGTCCCATCCGCATCGCGGGACACTCGGAAGAAACGCCCGAAACAACATCCGCAGTGTTCGTGGAGGCGGGCGACAAATACTTTGCGACGATGCACATTCCGATGCTCGCGGGGCGCTCCCTGGGGGCGACGGACGATGAGACCTCACCCTGGGTCGCGGTGATCAACGAGGCCATGGCGAAGCGCTACTTTGCGCAGGTGAATCCGATTGGCCAACAGATTTACGTCAGCTTCACGGACACCGGTGGGCGCAGGGTCGCCGAGGGCCGGCCGCGCGAGATCGTCGGAGTCGCGGGCGACGTCAGAGAATTCGGCCCGGCGCACGCGCCTCCCGCCATGATCTATGTGCCCGTCCGGCAACACATTCGTGATTACCCAGGAGGCGCCAGCAGCACGCATCTGTCGGGGACGCTCATGGTACGCACAAGCGGCAATCCGCTGGCGATTAAGGAGACGACGCGCAAAGTCATTGCCGGACTCGATCGCACCCAGGTAGTTGGGTCCGTCGTGAGCATGGAGGAGGCCGCAGCCGCAGGGGTTGCCCGATGGCGAGTCTTCACAGAGATCTTCGGTTTTCTTGCTGCTGTTGCGATTGTGCTTGCGGCGGGAGGAATTTATGGAGTGGTGTCGTTTATGGTCAGCCGCAGGACGCATGAGATCGGTGTGCGCATCGCGCTGGGCGCACGTTACCAGCACGTGATTGGAATGGTCTTGAAACAGGGGCTAAAACTGGCGGTGGTTGGGATCGTGATTGGACTCGCCGGCGCATATGTAGTGACGCGAGGAGTTCGAGAGTTGCTCTATGATGTCTCGCCCACTGATTTACCGACATTTTTGATCGTGTCCTTGTTACTTACCCTCGTGTCGCTGGCGGGATGCTACATCCCGGCGCGCAGGGCGGTGAGGGTGGACCCGGTTCGTGCGCTCCGTAATGAATGACACGCCTTCTGCGAGCGAGATCAGAACTGATGAACACCGATGAGTGAGAACGTGTCAGCCACGTGGCGGAAACATGCTCCAGTTCGGTCCGCCTTGTTGTTGCCAGCGGTACCTGAGTGTCCGGCGGGACGGGGCCGGGGCAACTGTCGGCGACCGAATCGAACGCGTATCGTTCGATCTGTCGTTCGCAGTGTGGGCAAACTGCAAACTTACAATCTGGTTTGTCAATTGGTGATAAATCTCATCAATTACGCTCAAACATTCCTACTCGGCACCAGTTCGTGTCCGACAAATGGAGCCAGCTTACCCATACGCAAAATCGAGTTCAAGCTTTTCAACTTCATTCCTTCTTCTCGTCGTTCTCCTCGCGCGGAGGATTGCGTTTCTTGCGCATGGACTCTCCGCGCATCTCGATGCGGTGAGCATTGTGCACCAGTCGGTCGAGGATGCCGTCGGCGATGGTGGGATCGCCGATCTGTTCGTGCCAACGCGGGACCGGAAACTGGGAAGTGAGGATGGTGGAACGCGCCTGGTAGCGATCTTCGCAGATCTCCCAGATCTCGCGGCGCTCGTTTTCGTTCAGCGGCGCCGTGGCCCAGTCGTCGATGACCAAGCACATCGATGCGAGTCAGCCGCGCGAGGAAGTGGCGCAAGCTGCCATCGGCTCGCGCCAGGGCCAGTTCGCGCGATAGGGCGATCGGGATCGTGGATGCGGCACGGCAAGGGAGCAACGCCATAGTGAACCAGAACGTCCGCCGTGAAAGTACTGCGGCGATCGGCAAGTTGTTGAAATCATGCGACACGAATGGCTACGAAGGGCAATAATATAGTTGGCAAAATGGAGGCTTGAGAAGTAGTCTGATGCTGCCATGACAGGGCGACCACGTCAGTCTTTCTTCGCCTGCCTCTTACGCGCGCGTGCCCGTTTCCACTCGGCTTCTCGCTTTAGCAGATCATCCTTCGATACGCGAAATATCTTGCGGAGAGCATTATCAAATCTTTCGGCTTCTGTCTTACCGGGCACATTCGGTGCTGGGAGTGGCTTCATTTTAGTCCACCTCTTCGGAAGCACGTTGCAGTGACAAGAAGTATACGCGGTCCTCATCGAAGGTGTAGTAGAGACACAGACCTTGGGATGGTCGCCCGATAGGCAAAAACCAAACATTCTTCGCTATTTTTGTTCCAGCGTCAGGATATCGCGAGAGAATCCACTCGGCA
>JASHRB010000195.1 GCA_030037575.1 Candidatus Sulfotelmatobacter sp.
CGCTCGAGAAAGTTTATCGCCACCGCGAAAAGTTGACCCGTGACATCGGCGGTCAGGCGGGAACCTGGGAATTTGCCGCCGCTGTCATCGAAGAAATGGATCAAGCGAAAGCCGCACCAGCTTGCTAGGAACCGTTCTTTGTTTCAGGCCGCTGGTTTCGCAGCGTAGTAAGTCGCGGTCTTGTTTTCCCTGGGAGACGGGGGAGTCGTGGGGCGAAAACGTGCTCCATCTGTTCGCGGAATCCTGTGGCAGTGGAGCTAACCCGGCGACCGCTGGTGTTCTTCGGCAGGCTGGGAGATCTTTACGGCACCACTCCCCGTGGCGGAGCGCATGGTCATGGAGTCGTCTTCCGGGTATCGTCATAGATAGACGCCCCCGCATGGGCCGTTCGTGAGTTTCTTACGCGACTGCATACCCGGCGCGGGCACATTCCCTTGTCAAGGCTTTGCTGCCGCGCTCGCGAGCGGCTCTGCATGACTCCGTACCGATGTAGGTCGCGACTTCACATTGGTGTGACTCTTTCATTCACCCACACCTCGCCGGTTTAGCCGGCGCACAGGAGAAAAACTATGGCGGCGAAGAAAACTGCCAAGACATCGAGAAGAAGCTTAACCACCGGGGCGGCGGGAGGTTTTGTATTCGCCGATCCTAAACCCACTCCTGACGATTACAGCGGATTCACGAAACAGGATCTGATGGCGGATTCCAACGCCAAAATCTCGCAAAATCTAGAGCCTTTTCCAACGTCCCGGGCACCGCAGCTGATTCGCTTGAGCCAGGTTGTGGGCGCTTCCGCTATTGCGCAAATCAATTCGGCTGGAAGCATCGTCTTCCATTGCGTAGGCGACACGGGAGGAGTGAAGGAACCCTCGAAGCAATTCGCCGTGGCCGATACGATGACCTCCGATCTCGCCGGAAGAACTTATCCCACTGGCCGGCCCGCGTTCTTCTATCACCTGGGTGACGTCGTCTACTACCTGGGTCAGGAGCGTTATTACTACGATCAGTTCTACGATCCTTACCGCGACTATGCCGGGCCGATCTTTGCCATTCCGGGCAACCACGACGGAGTGGTTTCACCCAGCATCAAAGGGATGAAGTCGCTCGGCGGTTTTCTGGAGAACTTCTGCACCTCGGCGCCCGGCCACAATCCCGAGGCTCAGGGCATTTCTCGAACCACGATGACGCAGCCGGGAGTCTATTTCACGCTGGACGCCCCATTTGTAAAGATCATCGGTCTCTACTCGAATACCGGTGAGGGCGCCACCCAGGGTGTCATCGGCGGAAAGGCGGTCGGCAACGCGCAATTAACCTTTCTGCGGCAGCAGCTGAAAACAGCGGGGCAGCGAAGACAGGGTGGAGACAAACGAGCGCTGATCATCGCCGTGCACCACCCGCCTTTCACGGGCAGCGAAAATCATGTGCCCAGCTCGAACGTACTCACCGATCTCGATTCGGTCTGCAAAGCCGCCAATATCCTGCCGGACATGGTTCTCTCAGGGCATGCTCACCTTTATGAACGCTATACCCGGTACCTGGGAGACGACCAGATTCCGTTCGTGGTCGCGGGCATGGGCGGATATTTCAATCTTTCCGGTTTCAAGAAAACCAAAAGTGGAGCTAAACCGAAACCACCGGTCATAACGAAAGATCCGCAAGGAAACCAGCTGGTACTTGAACAATACAACGATCAAGATTTCGGCTATCTGGTGCTGACGGTGTCGCGCACAACACTGAAGTGCGCCTTTGTGACTGTCGAGCCGAAGCCGAAGGGGGCTCCGATCGTGGGAAAAGGAGATTCGTTCACACTCGATTTAGTGCGCCACACGGTCGGCACACCGTAGTAGTGCGGGAGGGAGAACATTTTTCCTTCCGCACGTGCTCCGCGACGAGAGCCACCGGAACCTGCTGGCGCTGGCAGCGGCGACATTCATTATTTTTTTAATCTGCCTCATTGACTCCCACAGCAGATGGTAGTAAATTCGCCGGTTCTGAGAAATGTGGGGGGATGTTGAACCGAACGCGTCGTTTGGGGGTGGTGCTATTTCAGCTCGGCGGGCCGGATTCGCTAGCTGCGATAGAGCCTTTTCTTTTTAATCTATTCTGTGACCCAGACATCATCGACTTTCCTTTTGCCCGCATCGGGCGCAAAGCTCTCGCCAAACTCATCTCGACCACGCGTGCGCGCAAAGTACAACATCATTATTCAGTCATCGGCGGAGGGTCGCCGATCCGCCGTCATACCGAACGGCAGGCGGTCGCGCTGGAGAATGAGTTGGCACGGCGCGGAATCGAAGCGCGTTGCTTCGTAGCGATGCGGTACTGGCATCCTTTTACCAGCGAGGCCATCGCACAGCTGCTAGCCGCGCAATGCGACCAAGTCATTTTGCTGCCGCTGTATCCGCAGTATTCCTCCACCACGAGGGGATCGAGCTTGAACGAATGGCGGCGGCTTTACCACAGCAGTCTTCCAGTTCGAGAAGTCGGCCCGTTCTATCGGCATCCGATGTTTCTGGATGCAGTAGTGGAAAAAGTGAATGAAGCTTTGTCGCGCTTTGGAGTCCCCGAGCGGGCCGAGCTTGTATTCAGCGCACACGGCATTCCGCTGTCAGTGATAGCGAAGGGAGATCCATATCAGCGGCAAATCGAGGAGACAGTTCAGCTTCTGATGGCGTGCGGCGCGTGGTCGAATCGTCACCGTCTTTGCTATCAGAGCAAAGTCGGTGCAAGCAAATGGTTGCAGCCCTCGCTGCACCGCACTTTGCGCGACCTTGCCGCAGGGGGAGTGCGTGAAGCCTGCATTGTGCCGATCGCATTTGTTTCGGATCATGTGGAAACGCTTGGCGAGATCGATCATGAAGCGCGAGAAGAAGCGTGCCGGCTCGGATTCACACAGTTCGAAATGAGCGCTGGGCTGAATGATTCTCCAGAGTTTATTTCTGCACTCGCGCAGTTAGTGATCGAAGCCCTAGGGAGTGATTATTTGCGCAGCGCGACTCACTTAAACGGGAGGCAGGAAGCGGTGCCGGAGTTGCTGGCGGCCGCGGCAGACTAAGTACGACTTCAAAGTAGGGAGGTACTTGATGGCGGGTCCGGTTAACGAGCAGGCCAACCCGAGTCCGAATCCCAGTGCAGCCCCATCGGCGCCGCGCGCAGCCGATGCGGCGAAGGCTGACGGCGCAAAGACGGAAGCCACAAAGTATGTCGGCACTCCGGCCGTGGGAACCTCAAAAGCGGCGGCCGCCGGCGGCATCTCATCGTCGGGGCCCTCCAACTCCGACATTGACCGTCGCCGTCGCCGATTGACCTGGGTTGGGGTGACCGCATTTTTGATGGCTTGGTTCATCGCTTTCTTCCGATTTTTTCTTCCTCGCACTCTTTTCGAACCCAACACGGTTTTCAAAATCGGTTATCCCTCAGAGTTTGCCCTTGGAGTCGACACCAAATTTCAGCAGAAATATCGCATTTGGGTCGATCGCACGCCTGACCGCCTGTTCGTGATCTACGCCCGCTGCACGCACCTGGGATGCACCCCCGACTGGAAACCCAGCGAAAACAAGTTCAAATGCCCATGCCACGGAAGCGGCTATGATAGCGAGGGAATCAACTTTGAGGGTCCCGCGCCGAGACCGATGGACCGCGCTTACATAACGCTCGCGCCGGACGGGCAAATTCTAGTCGACACCTCAAAACTTTATTCATGGCCGAAAGGACAGCCGAACCACTTTAACGATCCGGGAGCATTTTTGCCGGGGTAAGGTTACCCGGGCGGGAATTGACGAGACAGCAGGTTCCGAACCAGCGTGTCAGACCGGTTCGGAATGACATCGTGGTAAGTTCTGCCTGGCTGGGGAAGGGGAACCATATCTCAACAAGTTTTGCCAGCAGACATATTTGAATTCGGGAATCATTATGGCTGAAGAAAACAACGACAAGAATGGCAAAGTCGGATTGATCGACCGCGTGAAAGACGACATTCAGGCGATGAAGGTCGACATCCCGACAAAAGCGAAAGAACAAATCGAGGGATTAAAAGATCCGACCAAGACTCAGGCCTACACCTCGATCTTTCGGCACAAGCACGACGATACGCCGCGGAACCGAGCCCTCGGCGTGCTGTCGAACGTTTTTCTGCATTTGCACCCGGCAAAAATTAATCGCGACGCGGTGCGCTATAGCTATACCTGGGGCATGGGCGGGATCACGTTTTTCCTGTTCATCGTTCTCACTTACACCGGCGTACTGCTGATGTTTTATTACCACCCGACGAAGGTGCAGGCGTTTCGCGACGTGCTCTATCTGGAGCACGATGTGCCCTTTGGAAAAATTCTGCGCAATATGCACCGCTGGGCCGCTCACCTGATGGTGATTGCCGTCTGGCTGCACATGTTCCGTGTCTTTCTGACGGGCTCGTACAAGAAGCCGCGCGAATTCAACTGGAATATTGGTGTGCTCTTGCTCGTCTTTACGCTGCTGCTGTCATTCACCGGATATTTGTTGCCCGACGATCAACTCGGATTCTGGGCGGTTACCGTTGGCACCAACATGGCCCGTGCTACTCCGCTGCTGGGGCATGAGGGGCCCTTCGGACATCAACTGGGAATGACGCCATACAACGACGTGCGGTTTGGCCTGCTCGGCGGATCGATTGTAGACGCGAATGCGTTGCTGCGTTCCTACATCTGGCATTGCATTGGAATTCCGATCGTGGCCTCGGTGCTGATGATTGTGCATTTCTGGCGGGTAAGAAAGGACGGCGGAATTTCCGGGCCCGCCCCGGTGATGCTGCCGCAGGAAGCGGACAAGCCGCGACGGGGACCGAAAGCGGCGGGGGAGTGAGGAAGTTGCAATACGACGTCATTGCGAACGGGTCCGCAGGACCTATGAGAAACCTGCTTCTCACGATGACCATAAAAGCCGGTTCCTCACCGCTGTTACAGACCGATTCGGAAGAGCAGACTTGGGCTAATTGATTCGAGCGAATTTATGGACTGGCGACAACTTTGGGAGATTTGCTCCGCTCCGGACAACGTACCGATCGTGGGCTTGATTCCACTGCTCATCTTCTATATTTACCTTGCGTGGAAACAGGCGCACGCCAACGACCAATTGATCGCGCAGCTGGAAACCGATCCGGCGATGGCGAAGACGCATCATCGCAAGACCTGGCCCTTCAAGCAAGGCTGGCAAAAAGAAGTTCACGTCTGGCCGTTCCTGCTACGCATTGAATTTCTCGCCGCCATTATCGTCACCATCATTCTGATGGTCTGGTCGATCACGCTGAACGCTCCGCTCGAAGAACCTTCGAATCCTAACCTGACCATGAATCCGGCCAAAGCGCCGTGGTACTTCCTGGGGCTACAGGAAATGCTCGTCTATTTCGATCCGTGGATCGCAGGGGTCGTCATGCCGACATTAATCATCATCGGCTTGATGGTCATTCCTTACATCGACACCAACCCGCTGGGCAGCGGTTACTACACCTGGAAGCAGCGGAAGTTTTCGATCTCTACTTTTCTTTTCGGCTTCATCATCATGTGGGTCACGATGATCATGATTGGGACCTTCATTCGCGGCCCGGGCTGGCAGTGGTTCTGGCCCGGGCAGACCTGGGACCACAACCGCTTGATTTACGAGGTGAATCGCGACTTGCCGGATATTTTCGGCATCACGTCGAACCTCGGTAAAGGAATTTTCGGCGCGATCGTGGTGGGAGGCTATTACGCCATTGGAGGATTTGTCGTGTATTCGCTCTTTCGGCGATACATGGCAAAAGACTTCAAGCGGATGAGCCTGTTGCAGTTTTCGATTACTCAGTTTCTGTTGCTGACGATGGTCGCGTTGCCCATCAAGATGGGGATTCGCCTTTTGTGGCACATCAAGTACGTGTGGATTACGCCCTGGTTCAATATTTAGTTATCAGTCGTGCGTCGTTGGTCGTTGGCGGTTTTGAATGTCGTTGTTCTAGGTTGTCATCCTGAGCGAAGCGGCAGGTTCGCGTGACGAAGCCGTCGCCGGGTCGAAGGATCCCCTGTGAGTGTCACTCGTGCCCGAAGATAGGGAATCCTGGTTTCACTCGGAATGACAAAATCACTCTCGGAGGCGCTGGTGGCTGAACAGCCTGAGCAGGACCCGATCACCAGTAAATCGTACGCCGCATATTATCTGCTCGCCATTGTGATTCTGCTGGCGACGCTGTTTTGGGCGTTATGGGACGAAAACTGGGGGCAGCGCCCGTGGAAGGCCTTTCAGGAGCAGTGGAAAGAGCGTTACCCGGCGTTTCTCGATAGGGAGCGTTCGAAGTCGGCGGCATCCGAGGCGGACGTCGAAAAGAATCCCGACTACCGCGCCCTGGAACAGGCCTATGAAAAAGCCAAGGACGACACCAAGGCACAAGCGGCGGAGATGCGCACGCAACTCGACGACGCCAACGCCAGGCTGCTCGCGGTGCAGGCCGTTTTCACTGACCGCCGAGCGTATGTCAACGCGCTCACTTATGAGCTGGAAACCAGCGCTGGCGCCGCGGAGAAGGCGAGCAAGCAAAAGCAAATTGACCAGTACAAAGCTGAACTCGCAACCGTCGAATTTCCAGACGGCAGCAGGAAAAAATTCAACTTCCAGCAACTCGAGGAGACTTACAACGAAATCCGCAATGAGAAAACCAAGCGAAGTCTGGAACTCGGCGATGTATTGAAGCCGGTGACTGCGGCGAGTACGAAAATGGGCGATTATGTCTCCCAGCATATGGTCGAACTGACGCCGCAGCAGATCGACGGATTGAAGAATCGGGCCGAGGATTGGGATCCGAAGATCGTTCAGATTAACGTGGCGGAGGCCAACATTGTCGACCGCTGCGAATCGTGCCACATGAACACGCGGGAGCCGCTAAAGATCACCCCCGCATCGATGGCATTGAAGGGCGAAAAAACCCCTGACGAATATGCCGAAGCGTTCACCAGTCATGCTCAGCCGGAGCTGTTGAAGATTCACGATCCCGAGAAATTCGGCTGTTCGCCCTGCCATCAAGGCAACGGCCGCGCCACCACCAGCGTCGAGAAGGCTCACGGAAATTACGAGCACTGGCTGTGGCCGCTGTTTCCCCAGGAAAATGTGCAAGCCGGCTGTCAGAACTGCCACGCCGCCGACATGGTTCTGGTGAGCGGTGACCTGCAGTGGGAAACAATCAACAACGGGAAAGATTTGTTCCGGCAGAAAGGCTGTATGGGCTGTCATCGCTATGAGGGTTATGACAAAGAGCCCGAGGAACTGAATGCGATCGGCCAACAGATCAAGCAGATCGAAACGCAGAAAATCGACAACCTGAAAGAATCTGCGCACTTGATGAAAGAAGCCGATGCGGCGGAGACGAACGAAGAAGCCAACCGGCTGAACACGCAGGCGGTCGATCTGAAGGTGGCAAACAGCAAGCTCGATGGCCGTCTGCAGCAACTCGATTTCGAGTCGCACAGCCTGCTGCAGGACATGAAGAAAGTCGGCCCGAACTTGAAAGACGTCCGGCTGAAGCTGAACAAGAATTGGATTCCAGTGTGGCTAAGGAAACCAACCGATTTTCGCCCCACCACGAAGATGCCGAACTTCCGTCTGACCGAACATCAGATCGAGGCTATCTCGGCGTTCATCTGGCAGTCGGGATTGACCGATCCTCTGCCAAAACATAAGCCGGGAAACGTCGCGCACGGCCAAGAGTTATTTGAGGAGCGTGGATGCCTCGCCTGCCACTCGATCGGCGAGGGCGACCAGATGCAAGGTGGAACCTTCGCAGCCAACCTCTCGCGCGAGGGTGAAAAAGCCAATTACGATTATCTGGTTCGCTGGATTCACAACGCGCGCGAGCGCACGCGGCCGTATTGTCCATACGAGAAAAAAGATATTGGCCCCGAGGACTACGCAAGAAAGGGTTTGCCCTTCCAGTTTGATCTCGAGCACAGCCGCTGTCCAAATGATGGCCATGAGTTGCAAGTGCAGAACATGACGGTCATGCCCAGCCTGCGCTTGTCGGAAGAAGACGCGGAGGATATCGCAAGTTTTCTGCTGACGCAGAAAAAGAAAGAGCCGTCGTTGTATGCCGACGCGGCCTACATGGACGACCCAGGCCTCAAAGCCGAAGGGAAAAAATGGGTGCAGTATTTTGGCTGTGCCGGCTGCCATGAAATTGCTGGCCTAGAAGACGAAGGGCGCATCGGCACCGAGCTGACGTTTGAAGGCAGCAAGCCGATCGAGCGCCTCGATTTCGCTCTCTTCACTGTACCGGCGCAACGCGGCGGCCCGAACGCCGAGCCCATTCAAGATAAAGAAGACCTCGCGCGCCTGCCTGACGGCCCGGCAAGGGAACCCTGGTACAACCACAAAGGATTTTTCGAGCACAAACTCGCGGAGCCCAATGTTTACGATCAAGGTATGGTCAAGAGCGAAACCGAAGCTCTGCGCATGCCGAACCTGCACCTCAGCAAAGAGCAGATTCTCGATCTCACAACTTTCCTGATGGGAAGTGAAGAGACTTCCCTGCCGGACAGCTACCAATACAAACCGGGCGACGCGCGGCAAGACATTCAAGCCGGCTGGTGGGTTGTCAGGAAGTATAACTGCATGGGGTGCCATCAGCTCATCCCCGGGCAGCAAACCGTGTTGATGGGCTTGAAACAATATCAGGATGCGCAGGAGCAATTGCCGCCAAAGCTGCTGACCGAAGGGGCGCGCGTCGATCCCGAATGGCTGCGCCGGTTCTTATCGAATCCTGCGCTCAGCGCGACCGATACCAATCGCAATGGTGTGCGGCCCTATTTGAAAGTGCGCATGCCCACGTTCTCGTTCTCCGACAACGAATTGCGGACTCTGGTGCGGTTTTTCCAGGCGTTGTCGCAACAGCCCATGCCCTACATCCCGGAGCAAGTGCCGGTGCTCACGACAAAGGAAACCGACATGGCACGCAGTCTGTTTTCAAGCGCGGCTGCGCCATGCCTGAAGTGCCATGCGACGGGCGATCCCAATCATGACAGAATCGCAACCGCCCCGAACTTCCTGCTGGCGAAAGACCGGCTCAAACCGGATTGGGTCGAGCGCTGGATCTCCGATCCGCAGGCGATCAGCCCGGGAACATCGATGCCGTCGGGATTATTTGAAGAGCAAAACAACCGGTGGGTCTTTGCCGGACCAACGCCTTCGTCGTTCCAGGGCTATACGGGCGACCATCGCAAGCTGTTGACCGATTACATCTTCCAATTGACGCCGGAAGAGCAAAGAAGAGTGGCCGCGGCCATGCCGCACGCCAAGACAGCCCGCGCACATCGATTCACCAATCCCAGGCAAAGGTCGGCGGAATCGCCTCCGTCGATCAGCGGAGGAACGCGATAAAATCAGGGTCAAGGAATGCCATCGGGAGTGAAGTGAACGGTTCGGCGGCTTCAATCGGAGTTTCAACTACTCGAGAAAGGCGACATCATGAATAGCAAAAAAGGTTGGATGGTAGCGGTCAGCGTGCTGGCAGCGTGCCTGTTGCTGTTGATCGCGGCCTGCAACAAGAAAGAGGAGCAACCGGCCAATACGGCGGCCGAGCAACCGGCAGCACCTGCGGCGACGCCCATCGATCAGGCAACCGTCGCAACCATCGACGGCACCGTGAAATTTGAGGGAACCGCTCCCAAACCTGCGAAGATCGATATGAGCCAGGATCCCGCTTGCAAGGGCATGAACGAGTCGGAAAACATCGTTGTCGACAACGGCGATCTGGCCAACGTTTTCGTCTATGTGAAAGATGGTCTCGGGAACCGCGCCTTTGACGTTCCCAAAGAAGCGATAGAGTTGGACCAACAGGGCTGCAAATACCATCCTCACGTGCTGGGCGTGATGGCTGGCCAGACGATCGAGATCAAGAACGACGATCAGACCACGCACAACATTCATCCCACGCCGAAGGACAATCGCGAATGGAACGAATCGCAGCCGCCTTCGACCGCCCCGCTCGAAAAGAGCTTCGCGCGCGAGGAGATCATGCTGCCGGTGAAGTGCAATCAGCACCCGTGGATGAAGATGTATATCAACGTGGTGAAGAGCCCGTTCTATGCCGTAACCGACAAGTCGGGAAAATATGAGATCAAGGGGCTGCCTCCAGGCACCTACACCATCGCTTTTGTGCAGGAGAAGCTGGGTGAGCAGGATCAAACTGTAACTGTCGGGCCAAAGGAAACCAAGACAGTCGATCAGAGCTTCAAGGCGGCGGGCGCGTAGGTCGAGGCGCCGGTTTCGCCGGTCGTCGATCCCGCAGCCTCTGTTAAAATGAGTTTTTCGGCGCAGCGGGCCGGGCGTGGCATGTTGCGCCCGAAAAAAGGCTCTCATCTTAGTGCAAGCCGAGGGGAAAACTCTGAAGGGCGTTCCAGCCAAATACAATCCTGCGCATCACGTTTTTGCCGTGTTCGTGGCATGTGCGACCCTGGCCGTCATCACCGCCGGCGCACTGGTCACCAGCAACGAGGCGGGATTGTCGGTTCCTGATTGGCCCACGTCTTTTGGATATTTGGTGAAAGTGCCTCGCTTCGTCGGCGGCGTGCGCTATGAGTGGAGTCACCGCATGGTCGCAGGATCTCTGCTCACGCTGACTCTTGCCATCGCGGTTTGGACGCTGCTGGTCGAGCGTCGTCGTTGGATGCGCTGGCTGGCCATGGCCGCGTTGGGCACTGTCATTTTGCAGGCTACCCTTGGCGGGATGACGGTCCTGTTTTTTCAGCCGCCGTGGCTTTCGACCGCGCACGCAACCGTAGCGCAGACTTTCTTTTGCATCGCGGTGGCGATCGCGCTGTTTACGGGGCGAAAGTGGGTGGAGGAATGCCCTCGGGCAGAATTCGATTGTCGGCACCCAAGCCTGTTTGCCTTGACCCTGCTGTCGATTTTCGTGTTGTACGTTCAGTTGATTTTGGGCGGAATGTTTCGCCATCACGGCATGAGCTGGTGGCCGCACGTGCTGAATGCAGTCATCGTCTCGATCGTTCTCGCCTGGACGGCGATTCGCGCGATCACGGCGCACGCGCATATCGAAGCGCTGCGGCGTCCGGCGATGATCATGCTTTCGCTTTTGATTGTACAGTTGCTTCTCGGCTTCGCGGCCTTTCTGACGCGCGTGGCCTGGGGGAAAGACGCGGCCCAGCCAGAGTTGCCCATGGTGGTAGCAACGGTATCGCATGTCGCCGTTGGGGCTTTGTTGCTGGCGATGACGGTTGTGCTGGCGATTCAGGTCTGGCGGCACGTGCCGGCCGCGGCTGCGGAGCGCGTTCCGCACG
>JASHRB010000196.1 GCA_030037575.1 Candidatus Sulfotelmatobacter sp.
GGATTCTTTGTCGGTCGCGGCATCGCCCGCTTTGGCCGAGGTTTTATCCAGTGCGGCCAACTGTTGTTTCACCGCGGCGATGTCGGCTTTGGTCTTGATCACATCCGGATGATCGTCTGTATAGCGGCCTTGGAGATCGATCAGTTGGGCTTCCAATTGCGAAAGCTGCTGCTGCAGGGACTGCGGATTGCTACTCGACTGCGAGATCTTCCACGCGGCGATCTGCGACGCCAGCATCGACTCGGTATAGGATTTGTCCTGGGTGGCGCGATTGAGGGTCTGCGTGTTGGCATCGAGCTGTGAGTTCAGGCCCATCAGGATTTTCATGTTGTTGTCTTCGTCTTCGGGGAGCTGGCCCATGTGCTGGTCCTTGAAGGCGGCCAGCTTCTTGTCCAATTCATCGAGATTTTGCTTGGCATCGCTGACTTGCTGGGTGAGGAACAGCGTAGTCCCTTGGGTCGCGTCTTCCCGGGATTTCAGGTCTTCTTCGAGAAGCATCGAAGTTAGATCGGTGCAGATTTTCTGCGCGTCGGCCGCGGTCGAAGCGGTGTAATCGAGATAGAAGCCGGGAACCGGGCTGTTATTCTGGCCGGGTTTTTTCTTGGCTCCGAACTGCGACAAATCGGTGACCACCGGGTCGATGGTCATGTTGAGGCGGATGTTGTCGATGATGTCGTCGACATTCTGGCCATTCCGGGAAAGGCCGAGGCGATCGACCATGGGCCGCAGGCGGCTGGGGCTCAACACGCGCTGCTCGATGGTGGCGATGTGCTGCGTGAGATCTTCGCTGAAGACCTGTTGCACCACGGTGTCAGGAATTTTCGGCGCTTCGATCAGCACCAGGGATTTCGACGTGTACTTGGCGGAAAAAATGTACGACACGCCAAATCCGGCCAGGGGCGCGAGCAGCGCCGGAATCAGAATCACTTTCATCCGGCGGCGCAACATCGCCAGATAATCGTCCATGGTTAATTCGCGGTTTTCCATCTTTAATTCCGTTCCCGTTCCCGCCGGCCAAATCGGCCAGCAAAAAATCAGTCAAGGCGGATCGGCCGGGGAGTCCAATCCAACCCAATCGAACCCACCTGATTGTGGGCCATGTTGGCGCAATCGGTCGTATTCAGCGGACAGGCGGTGTTGAAACCGAGATCATTAAATTGATAACTGACAAACCCGCGAAGGCTGCGGGTAAACTGGCGGTGCACGCCGATTCCGCCGTAGCCAAAGCTGAATGACGTCGCGTTGACCGCGGCTCCCGGCACTTGTAATTCGCTGTTGTGTGAATAGCCGGCATCGGCAAATAAATCCCAGACGCGACCGAGCGGCCGGGCGACATCGAACTGGGCAATGTTGGTCTCGGCGCCGGCAAAAATTCCAGAGCCGCTCGTGTCATAGCGTTGGTATGTCAGGGCGAGCGAAGTTTTGGGAAATTTGTAGCGCAGGGAAGCGCGGCCAGCGGCGCCGATATTCGAGACGCCGACGGCGCTCACGGAGCCGCCAAGGCCGGCACAGGAGGTCACGGGAATTGTCGGCAGATTGCACTCCTGCTCATTCAAGCGGGTGAACTGCGGGCCAGCGGAGACGATAAAATCCATGCGGCCAGAAATGCGGTGACCGTACATCAACTGCACGACCTGGGAGTGAAACGCTGTGCCGGCAGTCGAGAAATTAAAGTACTGGTAGCCGTAACTAAGGGCAACCTGATTTCTCGGATTGAGCGTGTAGTCGTAGGCGATTTGGCCGGTGTATTCCGAACTGCCGATGAAATGGACGTTCTCCTCGAGCGGGCCGGCCAACGGATTCTGCACCAGCAGGCTTCCATAGAAGTGAACGAGCGCATAACCCGCCGCGAGGGTGATGGACGATTTGGGCGTGAGATCTTCGATGACATCGACCAGCCCCAGATTCGTGATGCGCGGCACCACGCCGAGAGAAACTCCCAAACCATTTCCGCCAGTGAAAGCACTGCTTTGCCCGCCGAATGCGCTGCTTCCGAGAAGACCGGCACCGAGACTGCCGAAACCTGCGTCATAAGCTCCGCCGCCGCCGTACGCGCCGAAACCGAAGTTACCCTCGGGCAAATAGCTGAACGAATCGCGGATCGCCAGTTGGCCGCGCTTCCAGTTGACGCGGTTATCGATATCCAGCTGTTGCAGTTGCTGCAGTCCGATGTTCCCTTCCGAGTAGTCCGCCACCCCCCCGATATAGTCGGCTGCCACTCCATATGTCTTCCAGAGCTTTTGCAAGGTCAGGCTGGCCAAGGCGCGCGTGACCGGGGACACATCCGACCCCCCCGTCGAATTCTCGACGTTCGATTCCACCGATTCGCTGAAATGCAGACCCGGCAGTAGGAAGCTCTCGGGAGCGGCATGAGGCGCGAGATCCGCCTGATCGACCGCAGAAATAGGAGGGTTCTCGTCCACCGACTGGTCGGGAGTGTCCTGGCCGTATGCGGAGGGGACCGCGGACGAGTTCTCGTTCTGCGCCCGGGCCACGCTGCCCACAAGCAAAAGCAGCGTTAGGGTCCATAAGATTTGGCCTTTCATCATCATTTTCCACTAATTCCTATTATTCAGTAATTCCTTGCCAATTTTCGCCCCTTAGCTTAGGGCACGACGATGGTGTCGCCCGGTTTGAGCACGAGGTCGGTTTGCGTGCTCTTGCCTTTGACTGCGTCTTTATATTTGAACGGAATCTTGGTTTCCTGGCCGTTCTCGGTGCGCAGCAAATAGATTGCCTTGAGATTGGAAAATTGGGTAAATCCCGCGGTGGAAAGCGCCTGCAACATGGTCATGCCCGGCAAGAGGGCCATGGGGCCGGTATGCGCGACTTCGCCGAGAACGAAGACGCGCTGACTGTTCATGGCCGTGACAACCACGGTGACGCGGGGGTCCGCGATATATTTCTTGAGTTTTTCTTTGAGCGCAGCCGCCAGCTGCATGGGAGTCATTCCCGCCGCCTGCACGTCGTCGAGCAAGGGCATGGAAATCTTGCCGTCGGGACGCACCGGCAGGCTCACGGTCATATCTGGCTCTTTCCACACGGAAATGTGCAAGGTGTCATCCGGGCCGATGAGGTAGTCGACGGGAACTGCCGGGGCGGCAGAGCGGGCTTCGGGCGCTGCCGTTTTTTCCGGCTTGGCGGCGGCGTCATTTGCCGTGCCGTTATCACTGTCGTCGTCCTGCGCCCACATTGCAAGTGCCGTCAGCGCGAATAGCGCCAGGCACGCCAGTTTGATTGCCTTCTTCATGACTCACCTCTTAAAGCTTTAGGATGCTTCATACTCCGAGCGTCCCATTTGTTTGAGCTTGTAGAGCAAAGCCTTATAGCTGATTTGCAATTCCTGCGCGGCGCGGCGGCGGTTCCAGCGCGTGCGCGTGAGGGCGCGCAGAATGATTTCTTTTTCTGCTTCGCGGGAAGCCGCCCGCGAAGCCTGCTTTAGCGAGACTTTATGGCCGTTGCCTTCGTTCTCGGCGCGAAGCAGCATTTGGCGCAGCCCCCCCATGGCGACGCTTTCGTCCCCCAGAGCGACGATCGCTTTGGCCGCGTTTTCCAACTCTCCGACATTCCCCGGCCAGGAATACACCTGGAACAGCCGCCGGGTTTCTTGGCTGAGAAAGGGAATGGGGCGCTGAAATTCGCGAGCATACTTTTTCAGAAAATACTCCACCAGAATCGGGATGTCTTCCCGGCGCTGGCGTAGCGGTGGAATGCGCAGGCACACTCCGCTGACGCGATAATAAAGATCTTCGCGAAGATTTCCCGCTCTCACCGCGGCTTCGAGATCGCGGGCGCTGCCGCAGATCAAGCGGGGCGCAGGTCCGTTTTCCATCTCTTCGCTCAACTCGCCCAGCAGCCACGATTGGCCGTTTTGGCTCAGATCGGCGAGTTCGTCGAGGAAGACAGTTCCGTTCCCGAGTGGGTTATCCGCGGAAGCCAGTTTTCCATCCAGGGTCGCGCAGCGAACGGTTCGAAACAGGCTCCCCGCCCGCCGGGAAAGCTCGTGAATCCTGCGCGCGGCTGCCTTTTTTCCCGCGCCTTGCTCGGCTAGCAGCAAGACCGGAATCGCGCTTTGCGCCACCTCCAACATGGCCGCCTCGATGACGCGCATGCTGGAACTGGCGGCCGGTGCGAAGTCTGGGCTTTCCGAGTCGCGAATTGCGTCGATTTGCGTGTTTTTCATGCTCTTGCCGAGCGCGTTTCCCGTTTGCGCCCGCTGGTCGGGAACTTCCAAGAACTCAGACCACATCGCTATCGATCAGAAGCATCAGCCCTGCCATTATTTCCCTGGTCAGAGTGGGAGCACATTGCAGGTTTAAGGCCATGCTTTCAAAACTATACAAGCAAGATTGCGGCTTGAAGGGGACAGAAAGCCCGTTCACCTTACCCTACACTTTTCCGCACAAAAGAGAAAGTGTTTGCCCACACTGGAAATAACCGGGAATGCCATGCTCTCCCCAAGTTGAGGAAATAATGGCCAACTCCTTTCTCCTCAAGATCATCGCCTGCGGAACCGCTGAATTGGCAGACGCTCCCTCCGTCCTGCCATTGCCCTAAGCCGACCGTTCGCATATCCTAAGAACTCCCCCCTGAGTGATAGAGTTTTCTCTGATGAGCCAGGTCGTCCAATCCGGCCTCTCGATCACGCGCGGGTCCGCTGAAGGAAAACTGCCGCTCCCTTTGTGGCAATTGGTGGTAATTGGTTGCCTACTATGGTGGATGTATTTTCCGATTCTTACCCATTTGGTGTCTCAATGGTGGAGCGATCCTAACTTTTCTCACGGGTTCTTCGTTCCGCTGTTCTCGGCGCTGGTGATATGGCAGGAACGGCCGCGCCTGGCAAGGATGCGGCTCGAACCTTCGTGGTGGGGGATGCTGGTTTTGCTGGGAGGACTGTGCATTTTAATTCTCGGGCAGATGGGCGCCGAGATTTTTCTGGCACGGACCTCCCTGCTCATCGTTATGGCCGGTTTGATCGTCCTGTTTTTGGGCTGGGGCTTTTTTCGCGGGCTGCTGTTTCCCTGGATGTTTTTGTTCTTGATGATTCCGATTCCAGCCATCATCTTCAATCAGATCACCTTTCCCCTGCAGATTCTGACTTCGAAACTGGCGAGCACGACGCTGCCGTGGATGGGCGTTCCGGTGCTGCGGGAAGGCAACGTAATCAATCTTCCGACCATGTCGCTGGAAGTGGCGGAAGCATGCAGCGGCATTCGCTCGTTGATGTCGCTGACCACTCTCGCCATCATTTACGGATATCTGATGGAGAGCAGAACCAGCGTGCGCGTCTTGCTGGCGATAGCTTCCCTACCGATTGCCGTGGCCGCCAACAGCTTTCGCATCGTAGGTACGGGATTGCTGGTGCAGTATTGGGATCCCACGAAAGCGCAAGGCTTCTTTCACGAATTCTCGGGCTGGCTCATTTTCGTAATCTCGCTCGTCCTGCTTTATCTTTTGCACCGTGTCATCCGTTTGCTTGCCGAGGGGGAGGGCGCGGCGTGAAGGCGGCCCGCTTGCGTTTCGCGCTCGCCGCCGGATTGATTGCCGGCACAGCGATTCTGTTACAGGCGCGCGGGCGAAATGAAACCGTTCCCAAGGACGTGCCGCTCTCGACGTTTCCCGTGCAACTTGGGGGGTGGAACGGCACGGATATTCCGCTTGACAAAGATACGCTCGCCGTTCTTGGGAACGGCGATTTTATGGAGCGCGTGTATCAGGATTCTTCGGGAAAACTGCCGACACTCGACTTATTTCTTGCTTATTTCGCAAGCCAGCGTATGGGAGATACGATTCACTCGCCGCAGCATTGCCTTCCTGGTGCGGGATGGAATCCCACCCAGAAGCAGGTCATTATGCTTTCTTTGCCCGGCCATGCGCCGTTTCCGGCAAATCAGTACGTCATTTCCCGAGGCGAGTCGCGGCGGTTGGTTCTGTACTGGTATTGGGCACACAACCGCGGAGTCGCCAGCGAGTATTGGGCGAAATATTATTTAATCGCCGACGCCATTCGCATGAACCGAAGCGACGGAGCGCTGGTCCGCATCACGCTGCCCATGCTGCCCGCGGAGACTCCGGAAGCCGCCGAGCAACGCGCTCTTCCCTTCGCGGCTCTCGTCGGTCCGCTGCTAAACCGCTATATTCCGAACTGATCACGGTGGATCGCTGCGGGCCGCATCGTCACCGGCGCAGTTAGTCGCTGTGTTGCTGTGCACATTCTGTGGTAAATCATTACCTGACCTGAAACGGCTGCTTGACCCTGAGACACCCATTGCCTGATCCGAACGCAGACCTTGATCCGCTGAAAAGGGTTTCTTTCGTTTCCCCTGGAGTGTCGATGGCGGAAGCCGAAGACTCGAAGCGGCCCAAGCGCGTGCTCGGGTTTCGCGATCTGCTTCTGTTCTATGTCGTCACCGGCATCAGCCTGCGCTGGATTGCCACTGCCGCAGCTGCCGGCCCCAGTTCGATCCTCATTTGGATTGGCGCCTGGTTTTGTTTTTATCTTCCGCTTGCGTTCTCGGTGGTGGAGCTTTCTTCGCGATATCCGAACGAAGGCGGACTGTATGTATGGAGCAAACGGGCCTTCGGAGATTTCTCCGGCTTTATGTCCGCGTGGACGTATTGGACCAGCAACCTCCCCTACTTTCCTGCAGTGCTTTATTTTGCGGCCAGCAACATTATTTTCATCCGCGAACATGCCTGGGCACATTTGTCGAATAACGCCACCTTCTACATCGTTTTTTCCTTGCTCACGCTGAGCCTGGCCACGTTGATGAATGTTGTGGGCCTTGACGTGGGCAGGTGGCTGAACAACGCCGGGGCGCTCGCCATGTGGATTCCGGTGTGCATCGTCATCGTCCTAGGACTGATTGCGTGGCGTCGCTACGGGTCGGCCACAGCGTTCACCGTGCATTCGATGACGCCCAGCACTCACTTCAACGACATTATTTTCTGGTCGGTGCTGACCTTCGCTTTTGGCGGATGCGAGACGGCATCGTTCATGGGAGAAGAAATCAAGAGTGCACGCCGGGCGATTCCCTCCGCTTTGCTGCTGGGCGGAGTGACGGTCGCTTTCTGCTACATCGCGGGAACGGCCGCCATCCTGCTGGCGATTCCCTCGAGCGAAGCCAACAGCCTGCAAGGCCTGGTGCAGGCGGTATCGAAAACTGCTTGGCGCGTCGGGTTTCCAGAAGTGCTGCCCGTCGCCGCCTTTCTGATTGCGCTGAGCAATATCGGCGCTTGCGGAGCTTATCTGGCCGCGGTGGCGCGCCTGCCCTTCGTCGCCGGCCTCGACCGGTTTTTACCCCGTGCCTTTGGATCGCTGCATCGGCGCTGGAAAACCCCGTGGGTGGCGCTGTTGACCCAGTTTGTATTGGGAGCGATTTTCATTTTTCTCGGCCAGGCGGGAACCAGCGTCAAGGGCGCTTACGACGTGCTGGTGAGCATGGGAGTGATTTTTTATTTCATCCCCTACTTGTATCTGTTCGCGGCCATGATCAAACTGCAGCGCGAGCCGGCCGGCCCCGATGTGATTCGAATGCCCGGAGGAAAGCGAGTGGCCATCGTTGTCGCCTGTATTGGATTCATAACGACGGCGCTGACCATCGCCTTGTCGCTGGTCCCGCCGCCGGACGAGGCAAACCGGCTGCTGGCCCTACTGAAGGTCGTCGGAGGAACCGCAATTCTGCTTCTCCTCGGCGCCTGGCTTTATGTGGCGGGGAAGCGTCGGGCGGCATCTTCGGCGCACAACCTAAGACACTCGATGGTTCCCCGTTAAGGCGTTCGCACTCTGACCGGATTCCGATGCTCCGCCGCTCTCCGCCGTCCTTAAGCTTTCTCGAGCCCCCATCGCGAAGGGGTTTTCCTTGCCTTCCCCCTATAATCGTAGGAAATGAAAACGCTCGTCCATGCCGGCTCTCCAATCAGGCAATTCCTGGTTGCTGGGGATTACGCGTGAGCGATTAGAGCAGGAACGCCAGAGCAGACTGGGGTTTCCGGTTTCCGGCGCCGGAACCGGGGCGACGAAGCCTTTTCTTCCCTTCGCCCATGGCAACTTCCGCACTCCGTCGGGCAAGGCCGAGCTTTACAGCGAAGCGATGAAAGCCCTGGGGCTCGATCCTGTTGCGGAATTCAAGCCCGCCCGCGGGTCGCGCTCGACAACCCAGGGACAAGCGAAATTCCCCCTCGAGCTTCCGGCGCGCAAGGCTGACCACTTTCTGAATTCCAGTTTTTCCAATCTGCCATCGCTGCAAGCGATGGAGGAAACCGGCTTCCTCGAAATGCACGCGGCCGATGCGGAGGCGCGCGCGGCGTGGCGGACGGAGACTCGGTCAAAGTGTACAACGAGCGCGGAGAGATTTTTCTGCGGGCTCGCATCGAGGGAACCGCTCCGCCGGGTGTGGTCTCGGCAAGGTTGAACTGGGCCAAGCTCAGTTCCGGATCGAGGAACATTAACGTGCTCGCATCAGAAAAACTTTTCGACATGGGCAACTCCGCGACGTTTTACTCCGTCTTGGTGGAGGTGGAGTCAGCCAGTCGCCGTCACTAAAGCCGCGCGGCTTGGACGCTTCCCGCTTCTCTACGTATAATGATCGTTTTCTCACATCCCAGAGGCTGAGGTCGTAACGATTCACTTTTGTGCTCATGCAGAGATAGCTGTGTCCCAGCGCGGCCGCCGGCCTTCCGTTGCTGCTTACCCTCCGTTCTCTTGCCGGACAAGTCTGGCCCGCTGCATGCAGCCCTTCCTGTGGATTGTGGGCATCGCGCTGCTGATCTTCCCGGCGGCGATTAGCTACGGGCAAAGCGACGTGATCTCGGAGATCGATGTTACCGGCAACCGCCGCATCCCTTCGGAAACCGTGAAAGCGCGCATCTTCACGCACCCCGGCGATGTCTACGATCCGGCTGCCCTGGAACGCGACTTCAACGCGCTATGGAACACCGGCTATTTCCAGGACGTGGTTTTCAGCCGTGAGCAAACCACCAAGGGATGGCGGCTGATCATCCATGTCACTGAGAAACCCACCATTCGCGAGATCAACTACGTCGGTCTCAGTTCGGTTTCCACCAGCGACGTGCTCGACCGTTTCAAGGAAGCCAAAGTGGGACTGGCGGTCGAAAATCAATACGACCCCACGAAAGTAAAGAAAGCGGAAGTTGCCATCAAGGGCTTGCTGGCCGAACACGGCCGGCAATTTTCCACCATCCGCACCGAAGTTCGGCAGATTCCCCCGGCCTCGGTGGGCATCACGTTTGTGGTGAAAGAAGGCCCCAAAGTCAAAGTGGGCAAGATCAAGTTCGAGGACAACAATCACGTGAAGACACGAATTTTGCGCTATGCCATGAAGAACCTGCGGCCCATCGGCATTCCGCATTCTATCTTCCTCGAAAACATTTTCGCGCGAACTTACGACGCCACCAAACTCGACGAAGATACCGAGCGAGTTCGCAACGAATACCAGAACCGCGGATATTTCAAAGTCATTGTGAGCCAGCCGAAGACCGAGATTCATGACACCGGCCACCAGGGCGGCCACATTCCCCTGCTGCAGGCCGGACCGGGCAAAGCGGTTGATATTACCATGCCCATCGAGGAGGGCGACCGTTACACCCTTGGCGGCATCACCTTCAAGAACAATCACGCCGTCACCAACGTGAAAGCGTTGCGCAACCTTTTCCCCATCAAAGACGGCGATATATTCAGCAAAGACAAAATCGCCAAAGGACTCGAAAACCTGCGCAAGGCTTACGGCGAGCTCGGCTACATCAACTTTACTTCCATCCCGGACACGCGGTTCGACGATGAAAAGAAGCAGATTTTTCTCGAGATCGACGTTGACGAAGGCAAGCAGTTTTATGTTCGCCGCATCGAGTTTGAAGGCAACACGACCACGCGCGATAAAGTGATCCGCCGCGAAATTGCCCTCGAAGAAGGCAGCATCTACAACTCGCGCTTGTGGGAACTCAGTTTGCTGCGCCTCAACCAGTTGGGATACTTCGATCAGTTGAAGCCCGACGACCCCAATACGACCGTGCGCACGCTCGACGAAAAGGACGGCCTTGTCGATTTGACCTTGAAGGTCAAGGAGAAAGGGAAGAACAGCATCGGGTTAAACGGAGGCGTGAGCGGCCTCGAGGGCGCGTTCATCGGCATCAACTACGCCACCAACAATTTCCTCGGCCTGGGCGAAACCCTGTCCGTTCAAGCCAACATCGGAAACCTCGCCCGCAGCCTTCGCTTCGGTTTTACCCAGCCCTACATGTTCGATCGCCCGCTGCAATTTGGCTTTAACGTCTACTACACGAAAATCCGATACGATCAGGCGCGCCAGCTCGGCATTTTCAGCGGGCAAACCCTGAACCTTCCCAATACCGTGCTGCAGAATCTGCAGAACTACACCCAATCCAGCGCGGGCTTCACAACATCGTTAAGCTATCCCTTGCGCCGCTCGTTCAAGCGCGTCGGCATCAGCTACTCGTTCGACCGCTCGTCCCTGCTCGCCCTGAGCACGGCATCCAAGAATCTGTTCGAATACCTCGCTTTCCGCGGCATTTCTGGTCCCAGCGCGCTGCAGGGAATCCTTACCAGCAAAATCTTCCCCAATTTCTCGTTCAACACCATCAGCAATCCCATCTCGCCCAAAAGCGGCGTGCAATTCACCGTGGGCGCGGAGTTGGCGGGCTTGGGAGGCACGATCAGGTCAATCCGCCCGGTCGTGCAGTACAAGCGCTTTTTCCCGGTGCAGAAGGGCCGCAACGCTCTCGGCTTGAATTTCCAGAGTTCGTTCATCAGCGGCTGGGGAGGTTACGTGGCCCCCCCGTTCGAGCGCTCCTATATGGGCGGCGAAAACGATTTGCGCGGCTTCGATATCCGCTCGGTCTCGCCGGTCGCATTCCTGCCCAGCGTGGGTTCGATCAACCTTACCAATCGCGACGGAACACCGGTTCCTCTCGATCCGCAGAACCCGCGCGCCGGACCGGTCAAGATTCCAATACCGATCGACCAGATCGTGTTCCCTGGGGGCGATTTCAGCGTGGTCACCAACTTCGAATACCGGATCACCCTGGTCGGGCCGGTGGCGCTCGCTCCGTTTGTGGATACGGGTATCGACTCGATCGTGCGGCCCTCGGAGTTGGAGATCGCCTATGCCCAATATGAGAGCGTAGTCGGTACCGCTTTTGGCTGCCCACAGTTGATACAGACTGCGACCGCCAATACTTGCACTCTGGGAAGCCAGCTCAATCCGCGGCCTTCCGACGATCTGCGCATCCTCAACGAGACCAACTGGAGGCCGAGAATGTCAACCGGCTTGGAACTGCAGGTTTTTCTGCCGGTGATCAATGCGCCCTTCCGCATTTATTGGGCATACAACCCGCTGCGCCTGGATGAGCCGGCCGTCCCGCCCATTCCGATCACGCCTTCGATGTTCCCGCAAAGCTGCAACCCCGTATCCGGTTGCCAGCTGACCGCAGCCGGGGCATATACCTATAACCTTGCGCGCAACGCCTACGCTCCTACATTCCTCCTGCGCGAGCCGAGGAAGACCTTCCGCTTTACGGTCGCCACCACGTTCTAAGGCGCAGACGGTTGATTCGGCGGGCGAGCCGTCACGGCGATTCTGCCGGGCGCAGTTTGACGGCACCGGTCGCCCTCTCTATAATCGTTACGATCCACGCCACTGTAGAAAGAACCGAGGGTGGAGGGTGCGTCTGCAACCCCGGCGTGTGACGCTGGCATTCCATCACGTCTGGTTTCCGACAAGCGTCTCAGGGCGATCGTTCGAAAAATAAGCGCGAAGAATTGCTTCAGCGCGCCAGCGTTGCCTGAAGAAGGATGATCGTAGTTCTTCCCGGAACAATATCGACGGAAAGCGTATTGACCGGACAAATTGACTGGAACCGGATTGGCTAAAAATCAGGGTTCCAAGGAGTTGAATTGATCCAATGACAAGCAAGTTTCTGCGTTCTCTTCTGGCCGTTCTCGTGATTTCCATGATTTCCGCAGGGGCGCAAACCGCCGCGGCTGTGCCTAACGATCCGGCCACTTCCGCCGCCGCGGCTGCGGCCGCTCCGGCGCCGAATGCGGTTGCGACCGGCCCAGGAACAAAAATTGGAACCATCAACATAGAGCAGGCAGTGCTGGGCTCGAACGAGGGCCAGCGCGAGTTCGAAGCGCTGCAGAAGAAGCTGGATCCGAAACAAGCCGAACTCAAAGCCCAAAACGACGAACTCGAGGCGCTGCAGAAGCAGCTGCAGACGCAAGGCGACAAGCTGAATGACGAAGCCCGAGCGAACCTGGTGCAGCAGATCGAGACCAAAAAGAAAGCCTTCGACCGCGCCGTGCAGGATGCGCAGGAAGACGCGCAGAATCAGCAAAAAGAAATCTTTCAGCGCATTCTGCAGAAAATGGCGCCGGTGATCGTGAAGCATGCGCAGCAGAACGGTTACGCTATGATCGTCGACACCACCAACCAGTGGCCCCAAAGCCCCATCCTGTGGTACGACGGGAACAAGTCTGACATCACCAAGGCTGTGGTTGAAATCTACAATGCGCAGTCAGGAGTTCCCCCGCCTGCGGCTCAGGGGACGGGACCGAAGCCGGCGGCCGCAAAGCCGGCGGCGCCCAAGCCCGCGCCGCAGAACTGATCACGCCTGATGGTTTGCTGAAGACACCCAATGTGTCGTGAAAGTTTCCCGGAAGGCTGCGTTCCCGCGGCCTTTTTTCGATGCGGCAGTCGTGCTGCAAGTGCGGCGCGTGGGTCCCGATCACTTAAGGATTTCCCTCACAGGAGGACCCCACGCTTGAGCCCACGATTACCGCATCGTGGAACCCTGGTTTGCCATGCAGGCGATCGCCGTAGCTGCATTGCTGGTCGTGCCGTGGCTGCCGCCGGCAGCCATACCCTTGCTTCGCCATCTGTCACCGATCCGTTGATCCGTTTGGCCCAAGTGCAGGATAGCGTCCCCGCCCCCCTTTCCGGACATCCCGTGCGCCGGCGGCGAGTGCAGCGGTGCGGCGATGGCGCTGTCGGCCTTACCTGCTGAATAACGGGCCGGTCGAAGTGGAGACCGCAGATCACGGTCAATTTTTGGTTGGGGAACTGACGCATGGCCGCCACGGAGACGCAGACGCGGCGAGAAAGGCGCACATGAAAAGTTTCTCCGCGTCTCTGCGATTCCCTGATGAAAGCATCCATTGAGGGAGTAGTCCGAGCGTAACGTAGGCGCACGCGTCGCTCTCGCTATAATC
>JASHRB010000014.1 GCA_030037575.1 Candidatus Sulfotelmatobacter sp.
CCTACGTTGGCCGCCGCGCCACTGGAACAAAACAAGGCACGTTCGCCATCGTGGGACCAAAATGGCAAGGTACTCTGCCGGCCGGTGTGAAAGGCATCGACGCGCCCACCAATCTTGCGCTTGCGTTTACGCGAACGTTGGTTCTCGGCGACGCTGACTTGCCGGCCGCCCAAGCCATACAGCGGCAGTATGCACTCGCCCCACTCAGCGCCTATCCGCAGATCCAACCTCCTGAGGAATTGGCCGACGCCGATCTTAGCGTCTTTCCCATCCTTAACTTAGGTTCGCTTGGAATCGATTTCTTCGATCACTTGACTGCCGGACTGGCAACGGCTCCGCCGCCCCCCTCTGATTCAGCCTCCTTGAAGCGATTCGCCAAAGTCGGCATCCGGCCTGCCACTCATCCTTCGCAGTCGCAGGATTCGGCGATCCTTTCCGCATTGCGCGACGCCGTTCCTGCCGCCGACGCTCGCATCGCCAAAGCGGATTATTCCACCAAACTGAACGGTTGGACCGTCAACTACAAAGTCACGAACTTCATCAAGGACCCTCTGCTGCGGGCGTCGGTGAACCGCTATGGCCCGGCAACGCACATCGCGCAGGAAGCTCTTTATTTCAGCGCCAGACCGGAAGGGGCGCCTTTGAGTGGCGCTCGGAATTACCTTCTACGATTCGAGGGAGGCGCGCTTCCTCCCGTCGATGCATTCTGGTCGCTGACGCTTTATGGAGCCGATCTTGCTCTTGTGGAGAATCCGATCGATCGCTATTCCATCGGTGACCGCACCGCGGGCCTCGCCTACGCTTCCGATGGCTCGCTCGAGATTCAGATTCAGAACCAGCCGCCCGCGCAGGGTACATCCAACTGGCTGCCAGCTCCACAAGGGCCTTATCGACTTGTTCTGCGCACCTATCAGCCGAAGCCGGCGCTGTTCAACGGATCATACAAACTGCCGCCGCTGCGGCAAGTGTAAGACTGCTCGCACTGGAGGACCGGGTGAATTTGACGGCTGAACCAATCGATCTGCAGGTTGAAATCGCCGAAGTGGCAGCGGATGTGGATGGGCAAGAACGCACTGCGCAGTGCGGTTCAAAGGCCTGGCGCGGCGTAGTCCGTGAACCGCTGGTTCATTTCCTGCTCGCAGGAGTTGTGCTTTTCGCCGCCGCCAGGCTCACCCAGCGATTCACCAGCGGTAGCTCCGCAGCCAACCGGATTCAGGTTTCGGCCGCCGAAATCCAGCGGCTGCGGGAGGTGTGGACGCGGCAGTGGGGCCGTGCCCCCGACTCCACCCAAATGCAGAACCTGATTAACGAATACGTTCGCGACGAAGTCATGTACCGCGAGGCGCTGGCTTCCGGTCTCGACAGAGACGACACGATTATCCGTCGTCGGCTCGTCGAGAAGATGGAATTTCTTTCCCAGGAACTGGCGTCCGTTGATCCTTCCGAGCAGGAACTACAAGCCTATTTTCAGGAGAATCGGGAAAAGTTCCGCGTACCGGCGCAAGTTGCTTTCGCGCACATCTACTTCAGCACCGCAAAGCGAGGATCAAGCGTGGAAGGCGACGCTGCCCGCGCGCTCGCGGAACTTCGCAGAAAACGGACTTTCAGCGATGCGTCTGCCGGCATCGGCGATCCTTTCATTCTGCAAAATCAATATCCCTTGCAGACCCAGGAGCAGATTATGGAATTGTTTGGCGACGGGTTCGCGAAAGAGTTATTTCAGGCCGAGCCCGGCGCATGGACCGGTCCCATTCGCTCCAGTTACGGGTTCCACCTGGTGCAGATTTTGCAGAAGCTTCCTTCTCGCGTTCCGGCGTTAGCTGAAGTCCGCAGCGAGGTGCTGACCGATTTCAAAAATCAGCGCCTGCAGACGGCCAGCGAGCGCTTTTATGCGCAACTGCGCAAGCGCTATCGCCTCGACATAGACAAAGCCGCCCTGGCTGCGGCTGAGTCTCAACCGCAGCAGGACTCTCGCGCAAACCACACTGCATCCGGGGAGGCCAGCGCGGATGCTCCAGATGTGGACTGATGTGTCGATCGGCTGAGTAGGCACGGACCAAAACATTTAGGATGACATCACAACCCCAGAATCGCCTGACCAGCAGGCACCGGCGAACGGCGCTGTGCCGCTCCGCACTCGTGTTACTTGGTCTGTTTGTCGGAACCGTGCTCCAGGCTCACGCGCATACCAGCCTTCCCGGGTACCTGGTGCTGCAGGAAAACAAACCGGGATCCTTCGATCTGATTTGGAAGGTTCCGACAGCCGAAGGTCCGCCGCCGGCTATCTATCCGCTATTTCCCGCAAGCTGCACGGTTTCGCCTCTGGTTGCCGAGCAAACCGCAGGCGCCCTTCTCGAGCGCGGAACCCTGCAGTGCGGAGCGAAAGGTCTGCAGGATGCAACTGTCTCCATTTCCGGCTTGAGCGTAACCATTCTCGACGTTCTCGTGCGAATCACATTCGCGGACGGCACCAGCATGCAGCACATGCTCAAGCCGCTGGAGACTTCGTTCGTTATTCACCAGGACGGCAAGAATCACGTCGACGCTTGGGGGTACGTCAGTCTCGGCATCGGCCACATCCTTTATGGAATCGACCATCTTCTATTTGTGTTGGGATTGTTGTTGATCGTCCGTGGTGCCCGCCTGCTGCTGAAAACTATTACCGCGTTCACGTTGGCTCACACCATCACCCTGGGTCTGGCCGTTTTTGGAGTGGTTCATGTGGCTCCCACGCCGGTCGAGGCAGTCGTCGCGCTCAGTGTTGTGTTTCTCGCCGTGGAGTTGGCTCACAGCTATCGAGGAAAACAAGGGTTGACGTTTCGCCAGCCCTGGATCGTAGCCTTCGTCTTTGGGCTGCTGCACGGATTCGGCTTCGCGGGAACCCTCTCGCGACTCGGCATTCCGTCGAGAGATATTCCGCAGGCTCTTCTCTTTTTCAACCTGGGCGTCGAATCGGGGCAACTCGCGTTCGTCGCCGTATTTCTGGGATTTGTCTATTCCTTGCGAAGCCTCGAAATCCGCTGGCCGGCGTGGACTGAGCGTCTTCCTGCCTATGCCATCGGATTCGTGGCTTCCTTCTGGTTCATACAACGATGCGCAATTATTTTCTAAATCGCCTGCCCGCAGCGCGGCGGTTGATTGCCACGCTGGCCGCAATCGCCACGTTTGCCACCCCGGCTCTGGCTCACTCCACACCAGGCCAGGCGAAGGGATTCATCACCGGATTTCTTCATCCCTTGTCGGGACTCGATCACGTCCTTGCAATGATCGCGGTGGGCATCTGGGGCGCTCAACTCAAGCGCCCTGCCATCTGGATTCTGCCGGTAGCGTTTCCGCTGGTGATGTCCTTTGGCGGATTGCTCGGCATACGCGGCGTTCCGCTACCCGGAGTCGAGATCGGGGTCGCAGCGTCGGCTGTGGTGCTGGGCATCCTCATCGCATACGAGTTGCGTCCGCCGCTGTGGGTCGCGGGTGGGATCGTTTCCGCATTTGCAATTTTCCACGGCCATGCGCATGGTACGGAACTTCCCAAGGCCGCCGCACCGCTCGCCTACGCTCTGGGTTTTGTTCTCGCCACCGGCTTGCTTCATCTTTCGGGTATCACCATCGGGTTGCTCGATTGGCTGCCCTCGGGAAATAAACTGCTGCGCACGGCCGGCGTATTCATCGCCGCGGCCGGACTTTTTCTTCTCGCGGGCTTGGTGGTCCAGGGATGAGCGATCTCAAGAGAAAAATCGCGGTTGCTGCGGGCGTGGGGGCGTTTGCGCCTCTGCCCGCTTTCGCTCATGCCATGCAGGGGGTGGGAGATTTCTACGCCGGCATGTTGCATCCCATCGTCACCCTCGAAACCGCCCTGCCCCTGGCCGCTATAAGCTTGCTGGTGGGCCAGCAGCGGCGTGAGACGGCAATCCGGCTTGTTGCAGCATTCCCGATCGCGCTACTTGTTGGGGCGATGCTGGCCGTGCGGGCCGACGCTCCCTCCGAACTAATCGTTGTGGAACTCATTCTGACCGCAGTTCTCGGGGTTCTGGTTGCCTTCGCCCGCCGTCTGCCCAATTGGCCGGTGCTCGCGCCGGGAATTGGGTTGGGTATTTGCGCAGGCTGGTCCAACGCTTCCGAGGTTTTCGGCCAGGTATCTGCCTTCCGTTTTGTTGCTGGTCTTGTAGTGGGGGGACTGCTGTTGCTCGTATACGGCAATGGCCTGGTGCGCAGCCTTAAGGTGGAGTGGGCCCAGATCGCAGTTCGCGTCGTCGGCAGTTGGATCGCAGCCGTCAGCATTCTTGTGTTAGGTCTCAGGTAAATCATGCAGTGAAATTTCGTTCCCTGGGGGAGAGCCTTGAAAAACATTGATCGAATGTGGGGCAAAAATTCAGCCGGCTTCAGCCCTATCGCAGTTTGCATGGTTTGCATTCTGGGAATCGCCCTGAGCGGGCGAGCGGCGCTTGCTCAACGGAATGCAGAATCGGCTTCCCGGCCCGCGCCCAACCCGCTCCGCAACGCGTATTTCGGCGACCTGCACGTCCATACCAGCTATTCGCTCGATGCCTACAGCTTCGGCAATCGCAACGATCCCCGCGCTGCCTACCGCTACGGACGCGGCGATGCCGTGACTCTTCCCGGCGGAGTTCAGAGCCAGTTGCGCACTGCGCTCGATTTCATGGCGGTCACCGATCATGACGTCTGGCTCGGAGAGGTATCGCTTTGCAATGATCCGAACGATCCTGCCTACGACACCGATGTGTGCCGCGATCTGCGTTCCTCCGAGCAGCACCCGATGCTCTCCTCGCAGACCATGATGCGTCTGGCCTCGGGATTCATGAAAAAACCGCCGGAACGTAACGCCGAGATTTGTGGCAGCACCGTTACCGACGAGAAAAACAAATGCTTCGTGCGCGCCCGCAGCGTGTGGCAGCAGATTCAGAAAAATGCCGACGAATTCTATGAGCCGGGCAAATTCACCACGTTTGCCGGATTCGAATGGTCGGCCGGCTTCAAGCGGCTGGGCATGCTGCATCGCAATGTGATCTTCCGCGGCAAGCAATATCCCGATTCTGTGTTCAGCGCCATCGAGCTCAACAACTCGCCCGAGCGCCTCTGGCAATGGCTGGAAAGGGACTGCGCAGGCGAGTGCCAGGTTATTTCCATTCCGCACAACACCAATTTCGGTTGGGGCGTCGCCCTCGATTCAAAGAACAGCGATGGTACGCCTTTCACCACCGAAGGTTTGCTGCGGCGGGCGAAAACCGAGCCCATTGCCGAGATTTTTCAGATCAAAGGAAATTCCGAGTGCTCCCCCGGTCTGGGCACCAACGACGAACAGTGCAGCTTCGAGCAACTATGGAAGCCGTGCCAGCCCGGTGAGGATGCTTTCTGCGCCGTGGCCAGAGATTATGTTCGCGATGCCGAGAAGCGGGGCCTCATTATCGAAGAAAAATACGGCGTCAATCCGTTCAAGTACGGATTTATCGGCAGTAGCGACACGCATTCCAGCGCTCCTGGTTCCACCGATGAAGCCAGCTGGCACGGTGGCGCTGGCTTGACCGATTACACTCCCGAGCAGCGGCTGAACCTAAGCCTCATCAAGGACGCACCGCTGAGAGACATTATGTTCAACCCAGGAGGTCTGGCCGCGGTGTGGGCCGAAGAAAATACCCGTGAGTCCATCTTCGACGCTCTGAAGCGTCGCGAAACCTTCGCCACCAGCGGCACTCGCATCCGCGTTCGCTTCTTTCGCGGATGGAACTATCCTTCCAATCTGCACCGCCAGCGGGATCTGCTCGCGGAAGCATATAAGAATGGCGTTCCCATGGGCGGCGACTTGCCTTCAAAAAGCGACAGCGCCGAGGCTCCAAAGTTCGTAGTCTGGGCCACAAAAGACCCCAACAGTGCCAACCTGCAAAAAATCCAGATTATTAAAGGATGGGCGGAAGACGGTCAGACGTACGAGCAGGTCTACGACGTTGTGTGCTCCGATGGCCGGACGCCCGATGCCAGCACGCATCGGTGCGCTGACAATGGAGCGACCGTCAGCTTAGCCGACTGCAGTTATTCGACAGACAAGGGCGCCAGTGAGCTCAACACAACCTGGAGCGACCCGGATTTCAAATCCTCCGACCGGGCTTTCTATTACGCCCGCGTGCTAGAAAATCCCACCTGCCGCTGGAGCACCTACGACGCGCTGAAGGCCAAGGCAAAAGTCCCGGATTCTTATCCACCCATCATTCAGGAAAGGGCGTGGAGTTCTCCGATCTGGTATACGCCGGCGGCGAAAACACAAGCGGCGCGATGAGAAAGAATGCCTGTCGTGCCTCAGTTATCGGCCTGGAGGAAAGATAAACATGCAGGTCTGGTCTTCCTTCCATTCCGCTAGGCTTTGCAAGCTTACAAAGTAGATGGAGGGTGGGTGAACAACCATGAACTACAGCCGGAATCCATGATCATCCAATTGTCGGGGACAAGGTCGAAGTGTCCCGATTTGTGAGCTGAGTGACTCCTGAAGAGATCTGGCGAGCTGTTCCACTCGGACCACTTGGCTTTGTGTCCCCTCCTACCGAATCATTTCGTTGACAGATGGCGACTGATGAACCCCGCGCAGCCTGGGTCACGGTGGTGGTGCTCGGTAGGATCGGTTTCACGAACTATGTCTTGCTGCGACTGTACAGCACACGCGGTCTGTACTGCACAGCCTGCTGGGCGGACGAGTGAATAGCAAAGCCACGGTGACGAAGCTGTGCGGATCGCTGAAGGCGAGCGACGACGCCCAGCTAGCCAAGACCGTCGAGGTCGTGTTGCTGACGAGAATCGCGTTGGGAATTTGGCCATCCTTTTCTTCTTTGTCCCTGTCGCGATCAGGTCAGCCTTCCTGGCTCATCGTGGTCATGGTAGCGCGACTGGAGATAACGTAATATGCCCAAAGCTGAAGGCAAATTGTCGTTCCGGGCTTTTCTTAGCTCCAATTGGCGCAGACTTGCGGGCTTTCTCTACTTTAGGGGTTTTGATCGATACGCTTGGCCCAAGCACATCCTCGGGCTCGCGCTCCTGCTCTCCCTCATCGCGCCTGCCGCACTTGCAGCACAAGATATCGTTGCACGCGGCCGGATTGTCGATCCGCAAACGCAGCCGCTCGCCACGAGTGAAAAGGCTCACCCGCCTCCACTATTGGGAACCGTCGTTGACACGTTTGGCGCGGTGATTGCCGGGGCGACCGTGCAGGTTCGGAGCGCAGACGATACAGTCCAAAGAACCACACGGTCGGACAGGAACGGCTCGTTCATTGTTTCCGGACTCCCGACGGGCAATTATCGACTCGTGGTATCGAATCCCGGTTTTGAAAGCAAAGAAATCTCCGTCACCATAGGGGCCACCAGTGCGCCGGCCCGGCTGGGCGTCTCTCTGGCTGTAAGCGCCGTAAGCACCACCATCAACGTGCAGGGCCGGGCGGATGACCTCGTTGGAATTGCCAGTTCCGCTGGCCAAGTAACGGTGGGCGCAGAGCAACTCAAGAATCGTCCGATTCTTCGCTCGGGAGAGATTTTGGAGGCGCTTCCCGGTCTCATCATCACCCAACACGCCGGGGCGGCAAGGCCAACCAATATTTTATGCGCGGCTTCAATCTCGACCACGGCACGGACATCGCCATTTTTCTGGACGGCATACCGCTGAACCTGCCGTCGCACGCGCACGGCGAGGGGTACTCGGACATGAACACCGTCATCCCGGAGTTTGTGGAGCGGGTGGATGCCGAGAAAGGTCCTTATTACGCCGATGTCGGCGACTATGGCTCGGCGGGAAATGCCCAAGTGGTGTATTACAAGACGCTGCCCCGGAACTTCTTCCAGGTCGAGGGCGGCATGTATCAGTTTGCGCGGTTCGTTTTCGGTGTATCGCGAAAGCTCGGCCAGGGCAACTTGCTGTACGGCGGAGAAGCGTATCACGATGACGGCCCATGGGTGCATCCGGACAACTATTACAAGTTCAACGGCCTTGTAACCTACAGCCAGGGAACGGAGGCCAAGGGTTTCAGCATCACGACCCGGGCTTACGATGGAGCTCGATGGAACTCGAGCGATCAGCTCCCCTATACGGCCATACCCGTCGTGGGTTTCTGGGGCGCACTGAACCCGTCTGACGGCGGCAGATCGCAGCGTTATAGCTTGCAGGGCGAATGGCATGGCAAGGGCGCAAATTCCGAAACGACAATCATGGCCTACGGGTTCTATTACGATCTGAATTTGTTCTCCGATTTTACCTACTACCTGGTCGATCCCTATAAGGGCGATCAGTTCGAACAGCAAGACCGGCGCTGGGTGGCGGGGTTCGACCTGCGCCATGCGATTTTCGGCGAATTCCTTGGCCGCAAGACGGAAACCACGCTCGGCATGCAGCTCCGCAACGATTGGGTCCACAACGGACTTTTCCGGACGGAAAATCGCGTGCGCACGAGCAAAACCTACTACACCGCTAACTATCTGGATCAACCGTCCCACCTGGATCAGGTGGCGGTTTTGCCCGCGGCCACGGATTTGAATAGATTTACAGAGACGATAGTAAGTCCCTGGGTGACAACCAAGATTCAGTGGGCGAGTAAATTTCGCTCCATCCTGGCCCTGCGCGGCGACGACGGCAAAGGTGTGGTCACCAGCTTTACGAACCCCATCAACCCCAACTATCCCAACTATCCCAATAACTACCCTGCCAACTTCAACCCCAATACAGACCGATCGGTCAATCAGTTCCTGCCAAGCCCGAAAGCGAGTTTGATCTTCGGCCCGTGGGTCAATACGGAGTTCTATGTGCAGGGGGGATTCAGTTACCACACCAACGACGTGCGTGGCTCGACGCAACGCTATGAACCGGTTTCGCCGGACTATCCTTACTACAACACGCCGAACCCCATTAAAATCCCCTTCCTGGTCCAAACCAAAGGCGCGGAAGTCGGCGTGCGCACTGCGGCCATTGAACGTCTGCAAAGTACAGTTGAGATCTGGTATCTCCACAGTAATTCCGAATTGCTGCAGGATGGCGACACCGGAGGCACGTCTGCCTCACTTCAGTCGAGCAACCGCTACGGCGTAGAAGTTGGGAACTACTACACGCCCATGGAACATTTGGTTTTTGACGCCGACTTTGCGGACTCCCGCGCCATTTTTACCCAAAACGACCCAGACGATTCGACGTTTTACACCTCGACCCCAACGGGTCCCCAGCTGTGCGCAAAAAACTCGAATTGCTTTGGGCTTATTCCGAACGGGGGTGGCGCTTACCTGCAAAATCCGTACGGCAAAGAGGTGCCCGAAGCAGTTCGCTGGGTGGTTGCAGCGGGCGCCACACTCGAGAATTACAAACGCTTTTCGGCGAGTTTACGCCTGCGCTACTTTGGCCCGCGCCCTTTGACGTCCGACGCAATTTATACGTCGCCCTCAACAGCGTTGGTCAACCTCGCGGCCAGTTACAAGTTCAACGAGAATTGGAGCCTTTGGGG
>JASHRB010000197.1 GCA_030037575.1 Candidatus Sulfotelmatobacter sp.
CGACTTGTTTCCATCCGAGCTGTCCGGCGGAATGCGGCGGCGCGTGGCGATCGCGCGCGCCTTGATTACACAGCCTGAGTTGCTGCTTTACGATTCGCCCACCGGAGGGCTCGACCCGGTCACTTCCAACACCATCATCGAATTAATCGTGAAACAGCGCGACGTAAACCAGACCAGCGCTCTTCTCGTCACCCACCGCCTGCAAGACGCATTCACCATGGCGACGCATCAATTTGATAAGCAGGCTAACAAAATGGTGGCCCTGCCGCCCGGCCAGCATTGCGAAGTCCCGATGAGCTTTCTTGTGCTGCGCGATGGCAAGGTGATCTTCGACGGAGATATGCGCGCGCTGGCCAATAGCCAGGACGAATACATTAAAGAATATATTTCGTAGGAAGTGGCCGGTGTCTTGCAGGTCCTGGCCATGGAGTTGCAGGCCTGAGGGAAACTTCGAGTGGAGGAGGCTTTTCTCGACGCCTGCTTATGCGGGGACAAAAAAGGAGGCCTCTCGATTGGGCCCACCAAGCGCCGCCAAGAGATGAAAATCATCGCTCTTGCCGATGATCGTGGTCTTCCTCTCGCGGTTAGCAGCGAGAGCGCTTCGCCGCACGAAAGCCTAGCTCCTCGGAGGGCGTCCTCGGGCACAGCTTCCTAGCCAGCCTCCCTGCACGACTGATCGGCGACAAAGCCGACGACAGCGATCCATGGATTCGTGATCTGGCCAAGCGCTACGGCACGGTGATGATCGGGGCCGCATCGCGGCGCCGAGGCCGGCGCAGGACGGTCGTCCTTTGCGCCGTTACTGCAAGCGTTGGCGAGTCGGCGTGTCCAGGCAAGAACACATTAACCAGTCGGTGAAAGCGCGACCGAGGCAAAGAGACTTGGGCCTCGTAGCCGGGGAGGCGCCGTGGAGCGAAAGCAAGACGGTAAGGCCCTCCGACAACATGCTCAGAAAGGGGCATGCGCAAATCACCAGGTTGCAACCTACAGCGAACGCAGACCTAGCCTCGTCACAGGCAAATCCGGGGGCTGAGACCGTCTACAACGTGCGAAAGCAGCAAGGGCCGACCGAAACGAGTCCGAGGCGGCGGCCCTCACCGGCGGGGTATCAGCGGCGACATGGTGAGAAGGAGGAGGTGTCAACTGGAGAAGCCTCGATGCCCGGCGAAGAAATCTCGCCGAAGAGGTGTCGGCTATAACCGTGAGTGGGAAATGCAGGCACAGGCATCAGGGTGACGGATGGGGTCGCAGTACTGTGGATGGGCGTGCAGCAAAACGCGCCCGGCGGGAAGGGCCCGGAGCGGTGAGTACTTCGTTCGTTCACGTGAGGCAGGGGTGAGATGATAAAGGCGCGCAGCAACCTGCAGGATCTGCGACGACGGATATATCGGAAGCGAAGTCGGATAAGACACACCGCTTCTGGGGACCTTTACCAATCTAGCGCAAAGCGTAACCCTCTGATGACAAAGCATTAAGAGAATGCCGGCGGTCGAACTAAAGTGCCAGGAGGTGTCCACCGCCGACCTTGGATTGTGCGGAAGCGAACAACCATCGGTCGCTGCATTTTTGAGGCCGGTTCTAGTTGGACAGCGGTGCTTTTCGGTCGCTGGTACTGACCCGTTGCTGGCCCACTGACCACTAGCGATTACTTTCCTGCCATCTGTTTTTCGATCTCATCGGCGTTGGACGGGAGTGCCTCACTTAGCTTAATTAACTTTCCGTCCTGACCAACATAGAAGTCATCTTCGATGCGCACGCCGAGATTCTCTTCCGGAATATAGACTCCCGGCTCGATGGTGAAGGCCATACCCGGTCCGAGCGGAACCATGTAGTCGCCGGGATCGTGAACGCTTAGCCCAATATAGTGCCCAAGTCCGTGGATGAAATATTGTCCCAGAGGCTGGCCGTGCAGGTCTCTGCCATGCGTATTTATGTAATCGTAAGCCACTTGATATAGAGAATCCGAACCGTCGCGCCGCAGCGTCGACTTGCCGGATTGAAAGGCCGCGATCGCCGCCCGTTGTGCGCCGAGCACGATGTCGTAAATCTCGCGCTGGCGAGCGGTGAAGCGCCCGTTTATGGGAAGCGTGCGCGTGATGTCCGCTGCATACATGGAATATTCTCCGGCGGCATCGATTACTACAACATCGCCCGACCTCATGCTGTTGTCATCGTCGGAATAATGGAGGACGGTTGAATAAAATCCCGATCCGACGATGGGCGCGTAGGCCACACGCTCGCATCCGCGCCGACCCCACTCGTATTGCATAAGCGCGGAGATCTCGCGCTCGTTGACATTGGGCTTGACGGCCTTGAATGCCGCGAAGTGCGCCGCCACCGAAGCCTCGACCGCCTTGCGAATCAGCGCTATCTCGCCCGCGTCTTTGGTGGTGCGCAAAGACCAGAGCATCGGCTTCACGTCCGGAAAAGCCAGATACGCATTTAGACGCTGCAAAAACACCATGGGACGGGCCGAGGGAGAAGGTTCATCGCCAGAGGCCATGTCGGTATAGATCGTCGGCCGCGCGCCGGTCGCAAATCGGGCAACCTCGCCGGGTAATTGCGTCATCTCTTCCACGCGGTCGAAGCCGGTAATCTGCGGTGCTTCGGGATTCTCCGCGCCGAGTCTCGGACCGGTCCATTTTTCCTGCGTGGGGTTGCGCGGAGGAAGAAACAGGATCTCACTGTACACGCGGGCCGGTGTGTTGTCTTTCGCTTCCTCGGCCGAGGCGATCAGCAGAGCCGCGCCCGGCACATTCATTCCGGAAAGGTAATAAAAGTTATCCTCCTGGCGGAAGCCGTAGAGATCGTTGGGACCCTCGTTCTCCGTCGCCGCGAATAGCACAATCACGCCATCCGCTTTCTTTGCCAGAGCTTCTCGGCGGGCACGATAATCGGAGTTGGGCTGACGATCAAGTGCCAAACCAGCAACCGGAAAGGCGGCAACTAGCAATGCACTGAGAAGCGCCGCAAGAATAGGAGCATTCGTTCTCTGCAGGGGTTTGCTCATGGCGATGTGCTTCATTTGGCGAGTGGATT
>JASHRB010000198.1 GCA_030037575.1 Candidatus Sulfotelmatobacter sp.
CGTAAGCTTTGCGCGTATTCTCGGCACAGAGAGCAAGTTCACTCAAAGGTTGATAAGCCTGGCCCAGACGCAAATAAGCCATCGCAAAATTTGGATCCAGCGAGATGGCCCTTTGAAAAAGGGGAATAGCAGCGGCGTAGTCGTTTGCCACGTCGGCGGTTCGGTTACCCAGGGTATAGGCTTGCAGGGCTTCGAGCGACGAAGTGGTTACGCTGTCCGGCGGCGCATCATATTTCTGCACCGAGGCCAGCGATTCTCCCAATCTTGCGCGCAGTTTCGTCGCGGCGGTCCCGAGAGCTTCGAGGATCTGTTCCTTGCCGTTCGCCGTCGCTTGCTGCTCGGAAAGGAGGTCGCCGGTGCGACAGTTCACAGCCTTCAGGCCCAGAACATACTGGTTGCCTAAACTGGAGATAGAGCCCTCAATGGTGGCTGCACTGGCCGTGCGCCGGCAGACGTCACGCGCCAGCTCTTCCGTGAGCCGCGCCTGTTTCGGCCGGTTCATCAGTGTCAGCGTTTGGGCGATGCGCTCGTCCGAAACAAGGCTGAGAAAGGGCGACTGCTCCAGCTGCGCCGCCAGCCCCTGCCGTAAGGTGCCATCGAAAACGGCATCGCCGGTACTATTGGCGAAGTCGGCGAGGACGACGGTGTCTTTATCGGTGAGGGGTTTTGGGCGGTGCGAGCGGTAATACAGGCCGCCTCCAACGAGCATAATGGCGATCGCAGCAGCTGCGAAGTAGTCGATCTTCGCTCGACCCGAACGCACGGGAGCGCTCATCCTGAGAGAATCTGAACTTGCTGAAAGCCGCCCTGTCTCGCTATCCCGCTTCAGCCGCTGCAAATCGGCTCGCATGTCGGCTGCGTTCTGATACCGCAGACTACGATCTTTCTCGAGCGCTTTGCGGATGACCGAATGCAGGGCCGGAGGAATTTGTCGAATGACCTGAGACAAAGGCTCCTGGTGCAGGATCGCTCCACAAATCTCGCCTGAACTGGATCCATGGAAAGGAATTCTGCCGGTCGCCATTTCATAAAGCACGGCACCGAACGAGAAAAGATCGGTGCGCGCATCCAGTTCCTGAGTCCTGATCTGTTCGGGCGACATATACGCCACCGTGCCCAGCATGGCGCCCGGGCTGGTGAGGTGCTGTGCATCGGAGGCAAGAGTCTCGGCATCATGACTACTCGCTCCCGCGTGGATCACCTTCGCCAAACCAAAGTCGAGAATCTTTGCATGGCCGCGCTTGGTGACGAATATGTTTGCAGGCTTGATATCGCGGTGGATGATCCCTTGGGCGTGGGCCGCATCGAGAGCATCGGCAATCTCGGTCGCCAGAGACAGAATCGGCTCCGTATCCATCGGACGATTGCCGATATGATGCTTGAGAGTTGTACCGTCGAGATACTCCATGACGATGAACGCTTTGCCTTCCTCCTCATCGATCTCATGGATGGTGCAGATGTTGGGGTGATTGAGTGCCGAAGCGGCTCTGGCTTCCCGTTGAAAACGCGCTAGGGCCTGCGGATCTTTAGCTACATCATCCGGCAAGAATTTGAGCGCGACGAAGCGACCAAGCTTGATGTCCTCTGCCTTGAAGACGACACCCATGCCGCCGCCACCGATTTTTTCAACAATGCGATAGTGGGAGATGGTCTTGTCAATCATCGACGGAATGGCAATCATGCTACGGGGGAGCAACGGGCAAGTCAATTGAGAACAATGAGATAGCAGCTGGTCATGGTCAGGAACGACACCATTGTGGGAGAGTAGTCGGCGGTTCGGAAACTTGCCATGAACGGGCTTCGAGGAAATTACTCCTTATGGGCGGGCTTATCTGGATCGATCGCAGAAACTGCTGAATAACGAGCAATTCTTCCCCGATCCGGCAAGGGAAGATTAACCGACAATACGTCCCCGATCCAGCAAGCACTTCGCCTTCATGGCTTTTAATTTGCGGGCCCGGCAAACAGCAGCAGATTCTCATCCGGATCTTTGATGATGAAAGCTTTGGCGCCCCAGGGCTGCCTCCTTCAGTGTCTGATGAAACCTAACACCAGCGGACCGAAACTCAAAAAACAATAGCTTGATCTCGTCCGCTGTGGCGACGGTCATAGAGGCCGGCCTAATTTCTTGCAGAAAAATTCGCATGGTTTCTTGATGTCAGCGACAAACAGTTGCGGCGCTGCGCCGACAATCGTCACTTTGCATGGCGAAGGTTTCACTTTGCGTGATGTGGGGAAGAGTCCAGTTCTCAGGGCTTGCCAACTATCGAAGCCGTGCTGTCTTGCGACCATTTCTTGCGCATCGCTGAGGTTAAAACGCGTCGCAAGAATCTCGGCGTCGGGCACATTCAGGAAACGAGGTAGAAGCCGGCGGATTTGTGCGGCGACGGGATGGTGCCGTTCGCGGTGCCATCACCAAATGAGGTTGGCTTGTTTTTGAGGTTTTCCGGATCGGGCATATAGGCCTCCACGATCAGATCGTGTAGGCGGGCATTGCCCTTCGGCGACGAGCCGATGCACCCTACATGCACCGTGCAGTGTCGGCCACCGTGTGCGTAGTTGTCAATTGAGTTTAGAACGACGTTACACTTGCGCAGCATTTATGAGCCTTTGTCGTATTACGGGCAAACCTTACCCTACCGGATTAGGTAAGGTTTGCCGACAACCCGTCCAGAACCTCATCTTTACAGCTTCCCAGAACCTATTTCGCACAGGTATAGTAGATCGAGTCGCGCTCCTCTCGAAAGAGGGATGGGATGCGTTTTCAAAGACGCCAACTGCTTCGAACACTGTCATTTGCTTTCGGGTCGAGTTTCATATTGAACCGAAACCAACTCGGCATCGCTGCGCAGACAACCATACAGCCAAAGATCTGGCCTCCCCCGGCGGGAGCCGCTGTTCGTAATGGGATCGGTGGAGCAACAGAAATGGAAAAAGTGACGGGTATTGGAGGATTGTTCTTCCGAGCTCACGATCCGAAAGCATTGGGGCGTTGGTATCAGCAACACCTCGGGATCTCGCTCACACCGTCGAGCTACGGGGATTCCGTTTGGCAGCAAGAGGCAGGACCCACCGTGTTCGCTCCTTTCGAGGAGACGAGCGACTACTTCGGAGATGCCCACAAGTTCTGGATGGTGAACTTTCGAGTCCGGGATCTCGGCAAAATAGCCGCCCAGCTACAAGCTGCGGGAGTCGCGGTCAAGATTGACCCGCAGTCTTATCCCAACGGCCGGTTCGCCCGCCTGCATGACCCCGAAGGTAATCCGATCGAATTGTGGCAACCTGCAAAGCCAGCCACATAAATTGGTTTGCCGACACGGGGAACCTGCCAACGCTTTCCGCAAGGTCGAGTTCAAGCTGGGACACATTGGGCCCGGGCAACCCGCAAGCGCAGGTTACTCTCGGGAGTCATGCATTATTCGCGCCGCGTTCCTTCGCGAAGGAACCTTCTTTCCGAATCTTTTTCCGTGCGCGCTTCCTCGCCAAAGCCTGCTTCACTCGGCGTTTCTCGCCCGGCTTCAAGTAGTACGAGTGACGTTTCACCTCTTTAATGATGTCTTCCGCCTGAACCTTGCGTTTGAATCGACGGAGCGCATTCTCTAAAGATTCGCCCTCTTGCAATCGAATTTCTGCCACTCTCTTCCTCCCGCATTAAGGTTATTGCGATATGCGTCCTATGGTTGACAGGGCTCAGGCTCCGGCAGACCTGTAAGCACGAGTCACTTGCCGATTCGGCTACCAGGCATGGGCTCCTCCGCGATTTCAGTTTCTTCCGCACCAAGGTTGAATAGCGCCGCCTGTGCCGCCGCATGTTCGTGCAGTTCGGCCATCTCGTCCACGCTGCCTGCCACAGGCTTCTCCTGCTTTCGTTGGTTCCTGCGCTCCGCCTTGTCTCGTTGTCTCTGTTGCCGTGTGTGTTCCTTCTGGCGCTTTGTTAATGTTGATCGGCCTCTTGGCATACATTTCCTCTGGATCTCTTTGTTCGTCGCCAGGCATTGGGCAGCCTGCCCGGACGCACTTAGTGCATTCGAAGAAACTACCAGCGCGGTTCGCGCGGCTGCCGTGGATGACCCTGGTAGTCGTCACGCCCACGACCGCCTCCGCCGCCAAAACGATGGCCGCCACTCCGTGGACGCTCGGACTTTGCTTTGGCCTCGTTGATGGTCAAGGTTCGTCCGCCCAGATCGGTCCCGTTGAGCGCCGCGACAGCCTTGTCGGCCTCGCTGGCATTGGTCATTTCGACAAAGCCGAAACCACGGCACCGGCCCGTATCCCGGTCGGTCACAAGTGTGATCTTTTCAACCACGCCGTGTGCTTCGAAGATGTTTCGCAACTCGGCTTCGGTGGTGCTGTGGGGCAGATTTCCAACGTACAGGTTCTTCATCGCAATTCCTCTCTCAGTAAATCATCTAGACTGGGCAGTGCCGGGGTTCGTTTCGATGGACGTCTTTCAGAATCTCGATGTGGGGTGGGCAAGGCGCGCATCGCCTGGGTCCGCCCGACCGACGCGGAGCGGACAGCGGAGATTCGCCGTGACGCCTCTAGAATGCCCCAACGCTGCGTCAGATCTGCACGATCGGTGGGGAGCACGATTCTCAACGGATCCATGATCCGGCCGTCGGTGTTCTGCACCGGCGATTCTCCATCCGCATTGGGCGCATCGGCGAGGTAATTTGGTTGGCCGACCAGAAACGCCAATCGCTGCGGGGGTGTCGCGCTACGAATGTCATCGCAAAATTCGTCCCGACAGCCGGTCCCCTTTTCCATGTCGACCAAGACGAGGTCGTAGATGGCCGCTTTCCACCATGAACGAGCTTCCGCGATGTCGGTCGCGCAATCAACATCCATTCCGAACTTTCTCATCACCTCAGCGCGCAACTCGCGCTTCGCCTGCGAAGTGTCGACCAGCAGAACTCGCTTCTTCTTAACTTCTCCAGGAATGGGAGCGGAGAGCAGCGAGGAGGAAACCATCGTGGTGGTCATGCCGACACCGACCGCGGCAGCGCAGGGGATGAGGGTTCCTTTGTTTTGCGTGCCTTTGCTGCGCGCTCCAGTAGTTCGTGGGTGCGCTTCCGTCGAGCGATCTTCTGCTTGCGCTCGCGGTGAAATCTGGATTTGTCGCCATTTAGTGCGGACATCGTGAACTCCTCTCATTTTGACGGCTAGTGGGGATCGCAGCCTTTCTTATCGGGTGCTTAAGCAGCAACGGACTGGTAGATTTTCCAAGGACGATGGGCGAGGCCGCTAAGAGCGCCAGCGTCGCCATGTCGAGCATGGAGACGACTAACGGGGAAAACTGAGTCCGATAAAAACAACATAAATACGCCCAGAACCCCGAAAAAGTGCAGTATCCACACGAGCTTGCCGATGAAGAGACTGCGAACGATAAGTGCGATCGCTGCCGCCGACACAATGATGCACACCCCAGTCCTGAAATCGGGTGGAAAGCGAAATAACATGCCTGCCGCCAGGGTTACCGTGGTGATCAGAGTTATGAGGAGCGTCAAGATGTCAGCTTTCCGCGGTAGTCGCTCACCTTGCCCAGGGGCAAACGCTTGCGCGAACATGCGCCTCTCGATCTCTCAATCGCGAAGGCGCAGGGTGCTTTATGCGGCGTATCTTCGAGGTTAAGTAGATTCAGTATACGCTGTTTGGCACAATCATGCTGAAGCTCGCGTCTGTGAGAGCCCAACGGTCGGGTCTACAACCGTCGGTGCGCTGGTAGAGTCGGCCAGGTGCGTGGACGACCTCTGACGGCCCCAACGGCCTGACGGCAAATCACCAATCACCTTGCGAATTGTGCGGGCTTCGCGTACCATGCCTGTGTGCGTTAGACCGAATCGGTCGTGAGCAGCTCTCGCCTCAACAGCCAGTAACCTGCCCTTCCGTACCTCCGAATCTCTCCAGCGTAAATCAACTGAAAAGGAAACTTGTATCAACATGGCAGAACAAGGAACAGTAAAGTGGTTCAACGACGCCAAAGGCTACGGCTTCATCAGCCGTCAGAGTGGCGAAGATGTTTTTGTGCATTTCTCCGCCATCCAGGCGGGCGGGTTCAAGAGCCTTCAGGAAGGCCAAACGGTGCAATTCGATGTCACCAAGGGCCCTAAGGGCTGGCAAGCAGAAAACGTCCAGGCGCTTTAAGCCGCGAACTTGCGCAAGGGGCGGTCTTCCGCGACCGCCTTTTTGACAATTCCGCTTCCGTTTCTAAGGGACGTTCGGGAAGTTGATATCACGGTAACAGAGCAGTAGATGCGACCCACGCGGGACTTTTGCGGTTGCGATCGATCAATTCTGGATCAGCATATCGGGGTTCGAATCCCTGGAGGGCGGCCAAAGTTATCTGCTCGGTTCCCGGCGTTAGAACTTGCGTTTCTCGCGCGGGAATTCAGCAGCATCCCATCTTGACCTCACCGGTTGCCGTGAGCGGCGGACCGAATGCCTCTTGGGGGGCGGGGGCTCCATTCAGCACTTCCATCCACCGACGGGCGGCGTCGAAGACGACCAGAATCACGCCGACAATGAAGATGCTCATGAGAAGAGAATCGAGGTAGCCGGTAAAGGCCTGTCCCTGCTTGCTGGTCAGCGGCCAAAAAATATCTCTGATCGAAAGCACTCCCGCAGTGAGGGTGGTCACACCGACAAAGCACATGGGAAGCGCCGTGATCCACGCATATTGCGGTTTGCCCATGTTGATAAGGAAGGTAGTTGTGACCGCAAGCGCGATTGTCGCGAGCAATTGATTGCCCGTTCCAAACAGCGGCCATATCGTTGAAATGTTTCCGGTATAGATCAGATATCCCCACCCGAAAACTACGATAGAACTGGTCAGCAAATTTCCCGGCAGCCATGAGCTGTGGCCAAACGGCTTGTGTACTTTGCTCATCAGTTCCTGCAATACATAGCGCGAAACGCGTGTCCCGGCGTCGATGGTCGTCAGAATGAAGAGCGCTTCAAACATGATGGCGTAGTGATACCAATAACCCATGAGGCGTGTCATGCCGGGTAGGCCGCGGAAAATCTGCGCCATGCCGATCGCCAAGGAAACCGCGCCTCCGGTGCGGCCAGCCAAAGGTTCGCCAACCTCACGCGAAAACATATCCAGGTTTACGGACTTCAACCCGAGATGGCTGAAAATTGCGGGCGCGGTATTGATGGCGAAATAATCTCCCGGAGCCAGCGAGCAGGCGGCAATCAGGGCCAGAATTCCCACCAGCGACTCGCAGATCATCGCGCCATACCCGATGAAGCGTGCGTCTGTTTCTTTATCGAGCATCTTCGGCGTTGTGCCGGAAGAGACGAGCGAGTGAAATCCTGAGATTGCTCCGCAGGCAATCGTCACAAAAAGAAAGGGAAACAGCGTGCCTTTGATGATTGGCCCACCGCCGTGCACGAATGTTGTGAAATTCGGGAACCGAATGTTGGGATGTACGACAAACACTCCGACTATGAGGATCGCAATCGTCCCCAGCTTCACGTATGTTGAAAGATAGTCGCGTGGCGCGAGCACCAGCCAGACCGGAAGAACCGACGCAATCAGTCCGTACAAAGCCATCAGAATGGTGATCTGATGCGGCGTAAAGGTCAGCGCGCCGGCCCACGGCGTTTGCGCGACCCACTGACCAGCGACCACAGCGCCGATTAGAAATACAACGCCAAAAATACTCGGCCCGGTAACCTTGATTTTTCCCGTTGGGCTTTTGAACATCCACCACCCCATGACGATCGCAATCGGAATAGTCATGCCGATTGTGAAGACTCCCCAGGGACTGTCGGAAAGCGCATTTACCACCACAATGCCGAGGCCGGCGAGCGAAACGAGCAGAATGAAAAGAATGGCGACCATGGCGACCAATCCTGAAAATGGGCTGATCTCCGTCCTGGCGACGTCCGCCAGCGAGCGCCCGCGGTGCCGCACCGAAGCGACGAGCACAGTGAAATCCTGAACACAGCCGGCCAGCACGGCGCCGATCAGTATCCACAGAAAGCCGGGAGCGAAGCCGAACTGCGCGGCGAGGGTCGGCCCGATGAGCGGCCCGGCGCCGGCAATAGCGGCGAAGTGATGGCCGAACAATACCCACTTCGGTGAGGCAACGTAGTTGTTGCCATCCGCGTGTACATGTCCCGGTGTGGTGCGGCGATTGTCAAGCGCCAGCGCCTTTGCGGCGATGAAGGCGCTGTAGTAGCGGTA
>JASHRB010000199.1 GCA_030037575.1 Candidatus Sulfotelmatobacter sp.
GGATTTCTCCTAGCATCATCAAGTGAAAGCCGGCCTGCGGGGTTGGTGATGGCGGGTCACCGATATTTGAACCAATGCAGAATGAACGGGAGCTCGACTCGAACTAGGATCCGGTGTGCGATGCTCCGCCATGCGGAGATGCCTAAAGGGTCTCGGCGGGCGCCCAACGTCTACCGACGGGTTCATTCTCGGCCCCGCCACACGGCTGAGTGGGTCGGCTTGATTGATTGCTCATAACAAATTGACTCTTCAGAGTGTTATTCCGAACCGGTCGGCAGGAGCGGGGAGAACCTGCCTTAGTTCGTACCTGCCGTTTCCTCTTCCATCCCTGTTAGACTGGATCTCGTAGCAAATCCCGGTTTCCCGCATCTAATTAAACGTGTATCCGCTATTGGTGCATTTCGGTAAGTTCTTCCTCCCAACGTACGGGTTTCTCGTCTCGCTCGGTGTGCTGATCGGCCTGTGGGTTTGCGTGCGCAACTCTGAGCGCCTGGGCATCGACGGCGAAAATGCCTGGAACCTCGGCATTCTGGTTGTGCTGTGCGGCATCGCGGGCGCGAAGGTGCTTTACGTGATCAATGAGTGGAGTTATTACGCGGCGCACCCTTCGGAGATTTTCAGTGTTACCACGCTGCAAGCTGGAGGAGTTTTTTCCGGAGGCCTTCTCGCCGCGTTCGTCGCTGCGTGGTGGTACGTGCGCAAGCATCATATGCCCGCGCTCGGTACCTGCGACGCATTCGCTCCCGGCTTGGCACTCGGCCACGCCATCGGCCGCATCGGATGCTTTGCCGCCGGCTGCTGCTACGGCAAAGAAACACATCACTGGTGGGGTGTAACCTTCCACAATCCGCTGGCGAACCAAATCACAGGCACTCCGCTGAACGTGCCGCTCGAGCCCACGCAGTTATTCGAGTCTGCCGTTGAGTTTGCCAATTTCTTTTTCCTGATGTGGCTGCTCAAGCGCCGCAAATTCGATGGCCAGATTTTCGGTGCTTTCATGTTCGTCTACGGCATCGCGCGTTTCTTTCTCGAATTCATTCGCGACGATCCCGGGCGCGGATCGGTCTTGGGGGGGGCCATGTCCGGCACGCAGTTGATCGCTCTCGGCCTGATCGCCGCCGGAGGAGTCATCTGGTGGCTCCGTCCGGGCGCGAAGAACGTGACTGCACACGCTGTGGGAGCGGCGCGGTAGTTACCCGAACCTCGCTCAAAACATTTTCCGCCCCTCGGTTCCGGCGGGAGGCCAAAACCCCGCAATTTGCCAACCCCCGGCCCGCCCGGAATGAATCCGGCGGGCAACGTTCTCGATGAACAGTTCCTTTGTGTGAATCACGAAGGCAATGCGGCAACATACGACGGAAGCACGATCAACTAGCAAACTGGCTCTCTGAGGACAAACGGAAATCGCGGTTACCAGCTCGATTCCAAACGAAGTGCAGCAGTTCAGCCTCGACGGCTCGATCGCATATGCCGCCAATGAGGTCAACGAAGCGCTCGAAATTGAAATCTACGGCTTTAGCCCTTCAACCGGCGATGTTACCCAGGCAGGAACATCAACCTTCCCGCGGTGCTCGATTCATGCTTCATGGCAGAAAAATACTAGGCAGAAGAGCTGGTGGTGCAGCTTGATCGTTTATCCTGAGCAAGCGTTCTTTGCGCCGCGAAGCATCTGGGCGAGCCGCACGCAAAGCATTTAGCGTAGCCCCCGAATGGGCGCGTTTGCTTCGCTTCCATAGCAAACTGCAGGTTTTCCCACCCTTCTCGCGTTCTTTGCCAGAGGGTGGGACTTTGATTTTGTCTAAAGCTCAGCCTCTCACCGCGCCGGCACCCAAACTTGACCTGGCCCGACCAAATCAGCGTTTGGCACTTCGGTCGCAATTCTTACCGGCTGCAACCCCGTCTTCTTCGGCGGTTTGGCTAGGAATGTCAGCAAATATTGATGCGTCAGCCGATTCGCCTGCTGGTCGAGATACGGAGCAAACGACACCGGCGCTCCTGTCATTCCGATGTAATACGCTTCGCCGCCCGTTTTCTCCGCAACTTCCGACATGTAAAGCTGGCCCCAGTAGGTCTGCCAGTAACTGTGGCCCAAATGCCCCATGCCTGGCGAATAAATCGCCGAAACAATGATGGCCGCCCGTTGCGCATCGCTAATCGCTGCATCCAGATACGGATCGAGAAAATCGGCTCCCGGGTAATAGGGGTCGATTCCGTCCGATATCATCAGCACCTCGCGCCGCGCCGCCCCCGCTGGCCATCGTTTCACCAGATCGCTCAATGAAAAATAGGGGCTGCCGTTGATCCCCGCAATCCCTGTGGGCAACCGCAGCGCCTTCGCGGCCTGCTCGTGGTCGCTGCTCAGGTCGGCCGCAATTCTCGCGATGCCGTTCTGCATGTAGGCAACCCCGATCTTCGTCGTCGCCGGTTGCGCCAGAATGAATTGGCGGATCGGGTCCAATTGATTTCCCACTGTCATGTTCGATCCGTCATCCAGCAAAATGAAGTATTCGAGCCCGGCGTTTTCTCCCGTGGCCGGAACCCACTCCGTCACCGTGTCGCGATTCTTTCCCTCCGAAACCAACACGTCTTCACGGTTGATCATCGGCACCTCGGAACCTTTCCGCGCTTCTACCGTGACCACGGTGTGAACCGGGACTCCGTTTCCCGGCTGCACCTGCGCCGAGAGATCGGGCGCTTGGACTGCCCAGACCGCAGCACCAACCATCATGCTCGCGATAATCCAGAATTTGCTCATAGTTGCTCCTTTCCAGCCAAAGTACCCGAAGCTGCTTTCTCGAAGCGCTTTGTCCAGACAAAAACGGCACATCTAATTACTTAGATGTGCCGGAGCCGATGCGGGGTGAACTCGCTTCCCACCGCTTTCGCGAGAAGCGGGACTCCAATCTTGACTCCGAGCGGCGCAAGCTGGGGCTCAATTGATTTCATGGAACAGGTGGAAGAGCCCCGCCCTTCAGAGCCTGCCCCGATCAAGCGCAGCGTGTCGAAGGGGCACGTAAGCAGATTTTGGCTGTGTAGCACAAACTGTGGGTAAATGAGCTAAGGAAAAAGCCGCTGCGTGGAAAACTCCAAGAAGCGGAGTTTCCCACTGCGCTTGGAAATCCGTCCACCCCGCGGATTTCCACTTTTCCCACAGCTCCGGCGACTGCTGCTAGGTGTTTTTCCGACTCAACCCAAAGACAAAGAAATAGCTGATCTCGAGCGGTTCGATTACTCTGCAATTGTCAGAAAACAAAGAATCGACCGAGGAGACCAGCTATTCAGCTCAAGGTTAAGACCATCCTGAATGGGATGCAACGTTTTGTTGG
>JASHRB010000200.1 GCA_030037575.1 Candidatus Sulfotelmatobacter sp.
ATGAAACCGGAAGATATGGTCGTGACCGACCTCGATGGAAAAATCATCGAGGGGGCTTTGCGCCCGTCCTCCGATCTGCCCACGCATCTGGTTCTGTACCAAGAATTCCGCGATGTCGGCGGCGTTGCCCACACCCATTCGGAATACGCCACGTCCTGGGCCCAGGCACGCAAACCGATCCCCTGTTTTGGCACCACCCATGCCGATTATTTTGCTGGATCGGTCCCGGTGACAGCGGGCCTGAGCAAGCGGGAAATTTCCAACGACTACGAGAAAAATACCGGCCACGCCATTGTGCGTTGCTTTAAGCCGGGGAATGCAACGTCGGTTCCGGGAGTGCTGGTGGCCAACCACGGTCCGTTTGCATGGGGGGAGGATGCGGCGGCGGCCGTGCACAACGCGGTCATTCTAGAGGCCGTGGCGCGGCTGGCGTATTTCACCTTGCAGATCAATTCCGCTGCACGCCCGGTGGCCAGCTCGCTTCACGATAAACACTACCTCCGAAAGCACGGCAAGAAGGCGTATTACGGGCAAGCCGCTGGCGGGGAGAATCAATGAGCCCTCTGCCGGCGATGGCCGTTCCCAGCCATCTGGTACGTCTGTCAGCGGTGGATGTGGTCATTGTGATTTTTTATTTTGCTCTGGTGTTGTCGATCGGCTGGTATCTGAGAGGCCGGGCGCACACGGGGGAGGATTTCTTCCTGGCGGGGCGGGAGATGAGCGCCTGGGTGGCCGGCCTGAGTTTTCTTTCGGCCAATCTGGGGGCGCTCGAACTGATGGGCTGGGCGGGATCGGCCTACCAGTACGGCATTCTGGCCACCCACTGGTATTGGATCGGGGCCATCCCGGCCATGCTGTTTCTGGCGCTGGTGATGATGCCGTTTTATTACATATGCCAAACCCATTCGGTGCCGGGATATTTGAAGCTGCGCTTTGGCGAACCGGCGCGGGCGCTGTCGGCGATTTCGTTCGCCTTCATGACCGTGCTGATGAGCGGGGTGAACATGTTTGCCATGGCCAAGGTCCTGCAGATTGTGCTGGGCTGGGACATCAACTTCAGCATCTGGGTGTCGTCGGTGACGGTGGCCATCTATGTGGGGCTGGGCGGGTTGCGTTCGGCCATTTTCAACGAAGTGTTGCAGTTTTTTCTGATCTGGGCGGGGGCGCTGCTGATCCCGATTCTGGGGTTGTACGAGGCGGGGGGGTGGTGGCATCTGAAGCTGCTGATCGCGCAGCGTGCCTCCGAGCAGTACGTGCACCTGTGGGCGACGCTGGGCTCGTTCAGCAACAATCCGATGGGCATCAACTGGGTGGGGATAGTGTTCGGGCTGGGGGCGGTCATTTCGATGGGCTACTGGACGACGGACTTTCTGGTGGTGCAGCGCATTTTGTCGGCCAAGGATATTCGCAGTGCGCAGATGGCGCCGATCATCGGCGCGGGCTTCAAGATGCTGGTTCCGATGATAGTGATTCTGCCGGGATTGCTGGGTTTGGCGGTCTTGCCCGAGAAATTGGTGCCGGAGTCGATGGCCACGGTCAGCGGAGCCCACAGCTATAACGATGTACTGCCGCTCATGATGGCGCGTTATTTCGGTCCAGGCCTGCTGGGGCTGGGAGTGACGGCTCTGGTCGCCGGATTCATGTCGGGCATGGCCGGCAATGTCAGCGCCTTCACCACGGTTTGGACCTATGACATTTATCGCCCGCTGATGAACCAGCGGGGCAGCGACCGCCACTATGTGAACATGGGCCGCTGGACGACCGTGATCGGGGTGCTGATCAGCGTGGGCACGGCGTATCTGGTCATGCAGTTTGCCAGCATCATGGATTACGTGCAGGCGCTTTTCAGTTTCTTCATCGCTCCGCTATTCGGCACGGTGGTGCTGGGAATGTTGTGGAGGCGGGCCTCGGCGGCCGGTGGATTTTGGGGATTGTTGTGCGGAACGCTATGCTCGATCAGCATGTGGACATGGGTGAAGGTTGATCCCTCGGCCTTGCGCTATGTGGCGCTTTCCCCGCACGCCAAAGGCCTGGCGCAGGACATGTACCAGGCCCTGTGGTCGTTCCTCACGTGCGTGGGGGTGACGGTGGTCGTGAGCTTGGCCACCAAGCCCCTGCCGGAAGTGGAACTGAACGGCCTGGTCTACGGGCTGACGGAAATTCCGGCCGTAGCCGACCTTTCTCTGTACCAGAAGCCGGTGTTCTGGGCGGCGGTGGTGGGCATCGTGTTTGTGGTGTTGAACCTCATTTTCTGGTAGAGAGCGAATGATCTCCATCTGGTTTTTCATTGGTATTGCGCTGGCGGTGAACGGCGGGCTGATCCTGGCGGCCGGCGTGTTTCAATTATTGAGCCCGCCGATCACTCCTGCAGTGGCGCTTTTCAAGCTGCACGCCAATGTGTGGTGGGGAGCGCTACTGTTGGCCATTGGTCTTATCTATTGCTTCCGCTTCGCACCCAAGCGCTAGGCATGAGGCATTTCCTGTCAGAGCTGCATTGCCGAAGGCGGCGCAGCCATCGCTTACCGGGGCGGCGGCGGAGGTGCATCCGAGATTTTTGAGGCCAGCGGATCGTCTGCCTTCCGGTGCAGCTCGCGTACTTCGGCAAACTCTTTCTGGGCGTCTGCAATATTACCCATCGCCTGGTATACCCGCGCCAGGCGGTAGTGAGCGTCCGGCTGCGTGCCGTCGAGTTTCACGGCTCGCTGCAGCATGGCCACGGCTTCCTGATAGTGTTTCTGCTCCAGCAGAATCGCTCCCAAATCCAGGTAGGCGAGGCGAACGTTGTCTTTCCTCGACACCGCCTTGCGGAGAAGAGCAACGGCGTCATTTTGCTTTGATCTTTTCATCTCGATATCTCCCAGATACGCCAGCGCTTGCCCATGATTGGGATCGACCGCCAATTGGCGTTGGAACTCGCGTTCAGCGTCATCGTACAGGTGCGACTTCCAGTAGAGATAGCCCAGACCAAAATGCACGTTCGGTTCGTCGGGCGAGGCCGCGGCCGCCGCCTGAAATTCTGCGATGGCTTCTGGGGTTCTTTGTAAGCCGTCCAGCGCCTCGCCGGTGAGCATGTGCGCGGCCGCCGAGTTCGGATTCTGCTCGACAATTTTTCTAAATTGTTTCTCGGCGCAGGAATAATTCTTAGCCTGGAGACAGCTTTGGGCGAGCACCTGGCGAAGTTCAGCATTCTCCGGATCGGATCGCACCAGCGGCTGGAGATCGCGTATCGCGTCGGCAAAGCGCCCGGCTCCGTAATAGCTCATGGCCAGCAAAGGGCGCGCCTGCGCGCTCGAAGCACCCTGCCGGCGTGCCGCCTGCAGCGGCGGGATTGCGGCGGGAAAGTGTCCCTGCTTGAATTCGGTCAAGCCGAGGTTCAGAGGGATGCCGGGCAATGAGGGATTGAGGGCGAGTGCGCTTCTGTAGGCGGCCGCGGCCTCGGAATATTTCGCCTGGCGCGAGAGATCCACGCCGAGGCTGGCGAACGCGGCGGCGTCCCGGGGATTGAGTCTGGTCAGTTGGCGCCAAACCTCGGCGGCCTGGGCGTACTTACCCTGCTGCTCGAAATTGGCGGCGGCGGAAGGATCCGCAGTCTGTGCGGCTGCCGACCGGCTCATAAGCAGGGCGAGAACCGCCATCAGGCGGGGTGTGCGCAAGTTGGTGAAATTGGCCCGGTCGCACATAAGAGCGCAATGAGGAACAAAAAGAAAATTATAGGGCCGTGTTGCCGATGATGGCCACGTATCCCCGGCCATGCACAAATGCCGCGCCGACCGGGGAGCGCCGGCATCGAGCAGAAAAGAGCCCCGCTCCATAGCGCGGCCGTAAGCGGGGCCGATCGCCATGCGGCCATGAATTAGAAAATTAACTTCCCGCCGAACTGGAACACCCGCGGATCGAAGGCGCTGGTCATTTGCCCGAAATTGCTGGCGCCGAAGTTGTTGCTGAAACCTCCGTTCTGTCCCGCCCCGCCAAACTGGGTGTGGTTCCAGGTATTGAAGCTTTCCGCCCGGAACTGGAACGAAGAGCCGCGGGCTTCGCTGATCACGAAGTTCTTGAACAGCGCCAAGTTCCAGTTGTCGCGTCCCGGCCCGCGTACGCCATCGAATCCGAAGTTCCCCCAGGTTCCTGGCGCGGGATTCGAGAACACGGACGGGTTGACCCATTGAACCCCCGTCACCTGCCCGGTGCTACCCACAACTTTCGTCTTGGGATAAGAGAGGCTTCCAGTAACATCCGGCCGGTTCGCGACATCGCCTCCCGGGAAGATGCTGGCAACGTTCTCACCGTTGATGCCGAGGTTCTCTGGCGGGCCTGATTCGGCGGTGACAATTCCGGATAACTCCCATCCCCCTACGGCTGTCTTCAAGAAACGATTGGAGCTGTCTCGGAGGAAGGGAATTCCGTAGACAAAGTTGGCGAAAAAGATATTCGTGCGATCGAAAACAGAAGGCCCGACATCATATCTCCAACCTTGGTACGGATTACTGTCGTAATCCAAATCCCAGCCGTTCCCACTGCTGCCCGTACTGGGATCGATGGCGCGGGATAGGGTGTAAGCCGCCTGCAAGGTTAGATCGCGCGTGACCCTTCCGCGCAGTTCGGCTTGCAGCGAATTGTAATGGGAATTCGCTTCATTGTATGCCATCTTGAGTTGGGTGTAGCCCGGGTAGGGGACCAGACCGTTGAATGGTGTAGCGCTGGTTCCACCCTGAAGTGCGGCCAAGTCCGCATACGGCGGCAGATTAATTTCCTGCCAGTAGCTTTCATGCCGGTCCACGCTGCCCACATAAGACACCGACAATACCGCCCTTGAGCCGACCGCTTGCTGCACCCCCGCGCTGTACGACGAGGTCCGAGGTGCGGGATAGTTCTGGTTGATTCCCGTCACCGACCCGGGCACGACAGGGATGGTGATGGTACCGCTTCCGTTGGCCAGTTTGTTGGGATCATCGAAAAGGACATTGTTGGTTGCAAACGACAATCCAAACGGCGGGTTGGTTGCGCCGTTGTACATGTCATTGCCCTGAATGCGCTCGTACATGACGCCATAACCGCCGCGAATCACGGTTTTCCCGTTGCCGGTCAGGTCGTAGGCAAAGCCCAGGCGCGGCCCGAAGTTCCACCAGGAATTATTGGCAAGTCCTCTTGCCACTCCATTCTTGCCTCCGATGCCCATTCCATTCGTGTAGAACAGATAGGGGCTAAGCGCGGGGATATCGCTCGGACCATGGGACAGACCAGGGCTGGTGCCGGCGATTTGCGAGTCCGAGGAGTTTGTCCACAGTGGCGCATCTGCCGGGTTGTAAAGATTGGGATAGAAGTTCGACTGGTTTTCGTTGGCTTCGTAGGTGTGCGGAATTCCATCCCAACGCAGTCCCAGATTCAGAGTCAACCTGTGAGTGGCCCGCCAGTTATCCTGCACATAGGCTTCGGGCGAGATGGCATTCCAATGCCCCGTGCCTTTGTAGGCGTTCTCGTCGTAGCCCTGTGCGTCGCCCAGCAGGAAATCGGCAAAGTCGTTTCCGCTGAATGAACCATTGAAGGTAAAGCCGCCCTGGGTCTCGGCGAAGTAATCCTGAACCTTCTTATAGAGCGCCCAGCCGCCTCCGAACTTGAACTGGTGCGCTCCTCTCACCCAGGAAAGATCGTCGCGAATCTGATAATCATTTGCGGTGTTGTTCCAAGGCAGGTAACTGACGGTATAGTCGGTGCCGGTGGTCCCGGCCAAGTGGATGTCAGGGATGCGGGTGTCAACGTTGACCGCATCGGGGAAGACTTGGGGCACGCTGAATCCGGCGGGCTGCGTGTAAACGCCTTCCGGAACCATGTGGATGCGGTTGCCATCGTAGTTGAAGCCAGTCTCATTGAGCAGACTGGGACCAATCTGCTCCGTCAAGTGCACCACCGCGCTGTAGGACGGGACGTTGTAAGTGTTGCTTACGGTCGGCACATTGTCGCCGCTCCACTGGGTGGTGCCGAAAGTCTGCACCGATTGGTCGGAAATCCAGTGGCCAAAAATGGAGATCTTGTCGCTAAACTGATGGTCGATGCGGGCAATTTCTTCCTTACCCGTCGTGGGCTGCTTCGCGCCACCAATAAACGTATCTCCCGAAGTGGGCGCGGGGAAGATTCCCGCTGCCAGCAACAGGGCCGCGTTGTGGTCAACCATGCAGGCGGGAATCTTATTGCCGGGGAATGCGCTGCCCGGGGCAATGCCAGCTGGCGCGACGCCGCCGGGGCAGTTTCTGAACTGGATCGCAGCTGGAACCTGAGCCGTGGTCGGGTCAGTAATCGCACTGCTGATGACGGCACCGGTGGCGGTCGGGTATTCGCTCGTCTCCGGCACGGTAACGTTGTAAAGACCGCCGACAATGTAGCGGCGCCATTCCATGTTATAGAAGAAAAATGTTTTGTGATTTCCGCTCTCCTGCAGCGCCACCGGGCCGCCGATTGAAGCCGAAATCGTCAAGGCGCAACTCTTGCACCGGATTCGGCGCCGGATTGAAGTAATTGCGCGCGTCGAACGCGTCGTTGCGGCCGAAATAAAACGCGGTCGCATGAACCCTGTTTGTGCCCGACTTGATCACCATGCTGAGCGTGCCCGCCGACGACAGGCCATACTCGGCGCTGTAGTTCGAGGTCAGCGTGCGGAATTCGGCGATGGCATCTTCGGAGGGCAGCACGATGGCCCCGCCGCCGCCCCCGCGGTCCGCGGCCTCGCCACCATCGATCAGCCAGAGATTGTGGCTCACGCGCTGGCCGTTGAAACTGACGTTGAAATCGCCGCCAGAAGCGGTCGGAACCTGGAAGTCCGCCTGGATGCTGGAGGCACCGGGGCTAAGCGCCTCGAGGCCAAACACGTTGCGCCCGTTGGTGGCAAGTTGGGTGATCTGTTGACCGCTGACGACGGAACTCACTTCGCCGGTGTCGGTTTGTACGGCAGCCGCACTGGCTTCCACGGTGACGGTCTCGGTGGTTGCGCCCAGTTCCATTTGAAAATCGACGCGGGCACGATCGGCCACGTTCAGCATCAACCCTTTCCGCTCTGCCAGCTTGAATCCCGCGGCCTGGGCGCCGATGTTGTAGTGTCCGATGGCAAGATCGGCGGCGACATATTGTCCGCTGTCGCCGGTGATCACCACGCGAACCTCGCCGGTTTCCACATGAGTCACGCTGATCTTCACTTTGGGGAGGACCAGACCCGAAGGGTCGGTAACGGTTCCGAGAATGGTGCCTTCCTGCGCGAGCGCGGCCAGCGACCAACCGACCACCAACAGGAAAAACACGAGAAGCCTGGGGAAATAGCGGCCATGGCTGGGCGGCCTCAGACTGGGGGAGCTGCACAACGGGCGAGAATTCATGTTCTCAATCCTCCGCGACAGAGCGAAAGTCCGTTAACGTTAACGACGCAGCGCCAGCTTATAGCGGTTTTCCCTTAGTTTTGTCAAGAAAAATCTCCAATGCCGGCCAGCGGAAACTCAAATGAACAACAGCGGGGAGGGTCAAGGGCGGCCCCGACCGGCTACCGCTTGAGAGCGGGGACGCTTTCGAGGCCAGCCAGGCGCAGCGCGGAATCGTCGAGCTTGGTTCCGGCCAGCTTGATTTCGCGAAACAGACGCAGGTTGGATGACATCACGACCTGGGGGCTGAGATGCATGGTCGGCGGTAAGGGAACTTTACGGGTGAGATGGTCGACCATCAGCCGAACCGCCAGCTGGCCCTGGCGATGCGGTTGTTGATAGATCGAGGCGGTGATGGTTCCCTTTTCGAAATAAGGCGACATTTCAGCAAAAAGGTCGGTTGTGATCAGCTTGGTTTTCCCGGCGAGTCCGCGCGCCCCAAGTGCACGGCAGACGGGGAGGCAATTCACGGTGTTTACATACAGTCCCGCCAGCGTAGGCACACGGCCCAGGAGATCGAAAGTTTTCTGGAAACTCTCGTCTTCATCTTCGTGGCCTTCGATCACGCTGAGGATTTTTCCTCCCGGGCAGTGGCGCGGAAAAGCGTCGGAAAATCCGGCGGTCTTGCGGTGGTGATCTTCCGCGCTCAACATGCCGGCAACCACCGCAACTTTCGAGCCCGGAGGCAGGAATTTACCCATCAACTCGCCCGCCAAGTGGCCGTTCAGCCAGGGTTCGACGCAGACGATGCTTGAGCGTTTGCTCTCCGGTGCATCGGTGGAGACGCAAACCACAGGGATGCCTTTCGCCTCGGCTTCATCGATCAGGGGTCCGAGTCCGCGGGGATTTCCCGCAGTGACAATGATTCCGTCGACGCCGTCGGCGGCGAGATCTTTGAAGGCTTGGGTATCGTTTTCGCCCAGCGCATGCACCGGCTTATTGACGAACTCCACGCCCAAGGCGGCCACGCGGTGCGCTTCCTCGAGCAAGCCGCTCCACAGTTGATCGTAGAAGAAGCGAATTTCCCGGGGAACGCAGACGCCGATGCGCACGCTGGCTTTCGACACCGATAGGGCGCGAGCCGCCAGATTCGGGGTATAGGCGATCTGTTCGGCGATGCGCAGAATGCGCTGGCGGGTGGATTGGTTGATGCCGGGCCGGCCGTGCAGGGCGCGGTCGACGGTGCCGATGGAGACCTCGGCCAGTTCAGCAATCAGATGAATTCCCTGCCGGCGCCCGTTTTTTTTCATTTTCCGCCGCACTTCGTCCATCGCTGTAGCATTTTACCCGAAGGCGAAAGATCGCTCCGCTCCGCCGCCATCGCCGCCCAACCCAGCCGCGCGATCACCAGCCATGGATGCATGGCGGTTTTCTGTTCGGCGCATTTTTTCTCGTTCTCAACCCGGGCCGGGTTTTTCCGTGTACGTTGACGGTGCTATACTGCGTCGCGCTTCTTCCGGCCGCGCGCGCCCCCGATCATAGCGCAAAGGAGCTTGGCCCGATGGCACAATTTGGTCTGCGCATGGCGCTCCCCTTCGTCGTCTTCCCGCTCGCGTCTCTCGCTTTTGGGCAGACTTTGCCATCGCCCGCCTCCGCGCCCTATCTCGACCCCAGTTTGCCGGTTGAGCAGCGAGTCGAGGATCTCATTTCGCGCATGACGCTCGAAGAAAAAGCCTCGCAACTGGTGAACCAGGCGCGCGCCCTTCCACGGTTGCACGTTCCGGCCTACGACTGGTGGAGCGAAGCGCTGCATGGAGTCGCGCGCAACGGCACGGCCACGGTGTTTCCCGAACCCATTGGCCTCGCCGCCACGTTTGATGCTCCCTTGATCCATGAAATGGCCTTGGTGATCGGCACTGAAGCGCGGGCCAAACATAATCAAGCGCTGCGCGCCGGGCACAGCAACATCATGGAGGGCCTGGATTTCTGGTCGCCCAACATCAACATTTTTCGCGATCCCCGCTGGGGCCGCGGCCAGGAAACCTACGGCGAAGACCCCTTTCTTACTGGACGCATGGGCGTTGCCTTCGTCACCGGACTCGAGGGCGACGATCCAAAATATTTTCGGGTCATCGCCACCCCCAAGCATTTTGCCGTGCATAGCGGCCCCGAGCCCGCGCGTCACTCGATCGACGTGCGGGTATCGAAGCACGACCTGGAAGATACCTACTTGCCCGCGTTCCGCGCCGCCGTCACCGAGGGCAAGGCGGAGTCGATCATGTGCGCTTACAACCGCATCAACGGCCAGCCGGCCTGCGCCAACACATTCCTGCTGCAGGACGAGCTGCGCGGGGCGTGGAAGTTCCCGGGCTACGTGGTTTCCGACTGCGACGCGATCGTCGACATGTTTAACGGGCATCACTTCGCCAAAAGCATGGCCGAAGCCGCTGCCGATGCGCTGAAGACCGGCATGGATAATGAATGCGCCGATTTCTTTACGAAAGCCACGACCCATGCCGACTATCTTCCTTATCTCGACGCCGTGAGACAAGGGTTGATTTCCGAGAAAGACATCGATGTGGCGCTGAAGCGCCTGTTCACGGCGCGTTTTCGCCTGGGAATGTTCGATTCCCCGGAGATGGTGCCCTATGCGCAAACCCCCGATTCGGCGATCGATAGCCCTCCCCATCGCGCGCTTGCGCTCAGCGCAGCCGCGGAATCGATGGTGCTGCTGAAAAATGATGGAACCCTGCCCCTGGCTTCCCAGGTGTCCCGCATTGCCGTCTTTGGTCCACTCGCCGAATCAGTCTCCGTGCTGCACGGCAACTACGCCGGCACCGCTTCCCATGCGGTCACCGCTCTCGAGGGCATTCGCGCGCAGTTCGCTTCCGCGCGCATCAGCTTTCACCCGGGAATGAATTTCCTGCGCGAGCCCACTCTGGTTCCGACCGCTGTTCTCTCCACCGACGATGGTCAGCCGGGCCTCAAAGGAGAATATTTTCCGGCAAATAGTTTCTCGGCCGCCCCCCAGGTGGTGCGCATCGACGGCGCCGTCAACCTCGAGCCTTCTCACCCTGATTCCCCGGCGGTCGCGCCCCCGGCGGGCGTGAACGAGTTCTCCGTGCGATGGACGGGATTTCTTACTCCCGCCCAATCCGGCAGTTACCAGATCGGCCTGGTCGGTTCGATGAATCGTTTGTGGCTCGACGGCCAACTCATTGTCGATGACCTTCGGTTGCACGATCCGATTCCAACTTTGAAAACGCTCGAACTTGAGAAGGGGCATCGCTATGCTCTGCAGGTCGAATCGACCCGCCCCGGAGCGGGCGCAAAGCTGGTGTGGCTGCCCCTTATTGCCGATCCGATTGGCCAGGCGGTTGCCGCCGCGCAGCAGGCCCAGGTTGCCATCGCCGTGGTCGGCATCACCTCGCAACTGGAAGGCGAAGAAATGCAGGTCGA
>JASHRB010000201.1 GCA_030037575.1 Candidatus Sulfotelmatobacter sp.
CGCTTGGCCGTTGCTGATCGTGACGTTATAGGTTTTTCCTCCGCCGTTGTTGGGCACCACTCCGCCGCTCCAGTCGCCGCCCGTGCTCCAGTTGCCGCTGCCGCCATTCCAACTGACGTTGGTCTGTGCCGGCGAGCACACAGCGTCGCTCAGGCTCAAAAGAGCGAACACAGTCGCGACCATCTTCACGGCAGCCTTGGGCTTCATCGAGTGCCTCTGCCTCTAGTGCCTCGCAAATTCCACGAGCAGGGAGTCTGGCTTGAGTCTTGGAACGGGTATTTTCGGATTCGGCGCCATCGCATTTCCACGGGGAGGAGATGGGACGATAGACACCGGCGTGGCTTCAACCGCGCGCCATACGATATCAAACCTAATCGAAAAACACTAGAGACTTAAGTCCGCAAGATTGCAGCGCGAGCCGAACTGCGAGTTCTTGCGGGCAGGTTGCCAAGCCTGCCGGCGAAGCACCAATCACGGCGCCAACTTGCAGCCACTCGCACCTTTCTCTACGCATTCGAGGTTTCTGGAGTAAAGCGACGTCTTCGGTTCCAGCTTGCGAGCGAGCGTAAGTTCGGCGATTGCGTCCGCCGGGTCGCCGGTTTTCGCCAAGGCAACGCCCAAGCCGTTGTGAACCGCCGCCGTTCCAGGAATGAGGGCGGCCGCTCTACGGAAGGAGTTCACCGCTTCCGCGTACATTGCTTTCTGGTAGTAATCACAGCCGAGCTGGTAGTGCGCAGCAGGCATGTCGGGCTGCAGCAGCAAGACTTTTTGGAATTGCGCGATCGAATCGTCGTAACGGCCCATTTGGCGGAGAGCCAAACCATAATTGAAATGCGCCGTAAGATTTTCGGTATCGATCTGCAATGCCTGTTTGATCTTTTCGAGCCCCTGGCGAAAGCGTCCCTGCTGCACCAGGACCAGGCCTTCGTTGGCAAGCGCCAGCAGCTGTCGCGATTGCTTCGCTTTTTGTCCCAGCTCCTGGCTGAGTGCGGCTTCCTTTGCGGCCGCTTCCGGCTTTCCGGCGCGGCGCAGCGCTCCGCTCAGCTGATAATGCACTGCGCTGTCATCCGGCATCAGGGCCGCCGCAGTTTCCAACTCCCGCACCGCGTTCTCGAACCTTCCCTCATTGCGTAGGAGTAGCCCCAGATCGCGATGCGCGGTGCCCGACTTAGGGGCAAGCTTCACCGCCTCCCGCAACTCTTTTTCGGCTTGCCTCGTCTGCCATGAATCGCCCGATTTGATCAGTGCGTTTCCCAGATCCTGGTGGAGCAGCGCATTGTTTCGATCAAGCGCCAGCGCCTTGCGAAACTCCTTTTCCGCGCTGGCATAATCGCCGGCAAAGCTATAAAGCTCGCCCAGTTCGCGCAAGGCATCCGGCTGGTGAGCATTCAACTGCAGAGATTTCAGGTAGGCGTTGGTCGCTTCCTCGCGGCGGTCGGCTTGGGTCAGGAATTTAGCCAGCGACAGCCAGTTCAGCGCGTCCTCCGGCGCCAGCTTGACCGCCAGTCGAAGCTGCTTCTCGGCCGCGCTTGCATCCCTTGCTTCGGAAAGCATGTCCCCGAGGAAGCGTCGATATTCGGCATTCTCCGGTGCAAGATCGCAAGCCCGCGCCATTTCAGCGGCTGCGTCGTGCGGACGGTTCACCCGCACATACGCCTGCGCCAAGTCGTTGTGCAAGCCGGCTTGCTGGGGGCGGCGGGCGACCGCCTGCTCGAAAAATGGTATGCTTTCTGCGACTCTCCCCTGTTTGAAAATCGCAACCCCGAGATTGGCCAGGGCTTCGATGTTGGAAGGGTCGGCCTGCACGGCCTGGCGGAATTGCCTCTCCGCCTGCGCGGGACGGTCCTGCTGCATCAGGCGAATCCCTTCGGAGTTCAGTTGCTGGGCGCGGTAGCCGGGAGTAATCTGCAAGGCGACCGCAAGCAGCGCAACTGTGATGAGCGGCAAAAAAGCTCTGGCCATGGCCTGTGTAAAGAACAATTTCTAACACAGAAGGACAATTTCTTATGACGAGCAATCAGCGCGGCAGCGCCGCGGTGCAAGGGGTCTGGATCATAGCCGGGATCGGGGTGATCATTGCCGCGTTCATGGTGATCCGGAGCACCGGCCAGCCAAAGCCGGTGGCATTCACGACGCCTTATCAGGCGGTGCTGCTCACCAGCGGCGCCGCTTATTTTGGAAAGCTCGAAGGCTATGGAACTTCCCGCCCGGTTCTGACCGAGGTCTACTACATCGTGTCGCAGACCAATCCCGAGACCAAGCAAACCACCAACGTGCTGGTCAAGCGCGGCAAAGAACTGCACGAACCGGATCGCATGTATCTGAACCCCAACCAGATTCTATGCGTCGAGCCGGTCGGCCCGAACTCCAAGGTCGCTCAACTGATCGCACAGCAACAAGGCCATTAAAATGCGCGAGGGTTCGGCAAAGAAGCCGCTCTTTCAGGAGCGGCTTCTTTCGCTTTAACTAACGGGGTGGTGTGGTCGGTTAGTGGTTGAACGTCACATTCAGCCCGGTGGTCAGCACCACGTCGTTTTTCTTCGTTCCCACCGGTGGGTTCGACACGTAAATGTCGCTGAACTGGTTCTGCCATCCCAGCCACTTGCTCACTTTGGTGACCACATTCAGCAGGAAAGTGCCCTGATAGTCACCCGGCATGGCTGTTATCTCGGGATAGAAATCAAGCTTCTCGGTGATGACCGTGGTCTTGCCGAGCTTGCGCATGAAATCGTCTTCCAGAGTGAGCGCTGCGAATCGATCGGTGATGCCGTACGAAATGTAGGTAGGCGGAATTGTTGGAGGCGTGACCGGCGGTCCGTCGGAGTAGGTTTCGTGGGTGTAGTTCAGGCCGGCGATGAGATCGAGAGTGGTTGCATCCGACTTGATGGCGTGAAGCCCCAATCCTCCGCCGTAGATACCGCGCAGATCGAGGTCCTGCAGCGCGTTGCTGATGAAGGTCACCTGGGCGTTCGCGAACGCGCGCGGCGTCAGATTGTGGTCGTACTCCAATCCCGCCTGCACCAGATTGGCCACCAGGCTGGGAGTCACCAGTGCATTGTTGGTGTAGACGGAACTCAGATACGCCAAGATCTTGTCCTTCTCCGTTGGATGGACAAGATTCAACGCCAAGGCCAGGTTTTCCGTTTCACTGTTGCCCCGAGCCAGAGAAAATCCCGCGCTCGCGCCGCCTTGCCACCCGTGCCACAGGCCGGGATGCAGCGACTTTTCGTAAGCCGCTTGTTCGGCATCGTTGCGGATCACCGCGACATTGGCGACCGGAACTTCGACAGGGCCGGCCTTCGTTGCTACCTGGAGCTGACCATTCGCTTCCTGCACCGTGCCCACAACCGTTTTCTTCGTCTTGTCGGTGATGTGCAGTTGCTGATCGGTCGTAATTTGGCTGATTTTGGTGAGCTCGATCGTTACGTCGCCAGCAGCATCCGTGTGCAGCACCACGGTTTTTCCATCCGACTTCACGATTTTGCCGGTCAGGCGATCTCCATTTTTCAGCGTGATCTGGTCGGCGAGCACGCCCGGTACCGTGGCCAGAAATAAAATAACCACACAAAACTTGACTGTACGCAACACTGCCTACCTCCAGCTTTCAGAGAAATTTAAACGCTCAATTTCCTATTGCAGGGAACCCGAGACTAAATTGAGTGGCCCGTCGAACGTAGACAAACTCACAGTGAATCGAGGACTTGGCCGCTGCGCAAGAACTATGGTTAGCTCTTCACCTCTTTGGATTCGGGGGCCTTGTTTTGCTCGGCGGCAGCCGGAGGATTCTCCTTCATGCCTTCTTTCAGCGCACGAATTCCCTCGCCCAGCCCCTTGCCCAGCTCAGGCAACTTCTTCGGACCAAAGATCAGCAGCGCGATGGCAAAAATAATGATCAGATGCGTTGGCTGAAATAAACCATCCAGCATGGGAACCTCCCAGAGACACTACAACTATTATTACGGTACCGGAGGGTAACCACGAAGTCAAACCGCGCCCCGGCCCTTCCCGGCCGTTACCTCCGTGATCTTACCTTTGGGTTTCAACGCGGCTAACTTAAATGCATCGTTCGAAACCGCCGCACGTCGCGGCATCGGCGGTCAATCCAGCTCGCTAACCATCGCCCGGAGATTTTTGTGAAGCGGAAGGGCCTCTCGGTTTTCGTACTTTGCCTCGGGGTGGCTCTGGCTGCCCGAGGCAGCGATCGTGAGCCGGTAAATGCAGTGCAGATTGCCGCCTGGCTCACAGCCGGCATATCGAACGCGCGTCTGGTGCGCATCATCCAAGAGCGAGGAGTCTCGCGCGCGGTTGGAAAACGGCAGATTCGTCAACTGGCGTCCGCCGGCGCCGACCGGAACCTGATTCGCGCGCTGAAACAATCGAGTCACAGCGGAAGGCTTCGTGGCGCGAACCCCGGCTCTCCGGCTCAAATCCCTCGGTCTTTGCTGCAGGCAGCGGCCCATGCCCGCGCCCGCCATTTTCACGACGCCGAACTTGCCCTGCGTGAAGCTCTGAAGTCCGATTCCGGGGACGCCTCGTTGCACTTCGCTCTGGCGGCCATGCTTCGCCAACAGGAACAGTGGGACGATGCCTACGATGAAGTCGCGATGGCCGCGAACCTGATGCCCGATTTCCCCGAGAATCACAGCGCATTCGCCTACATTTTCTACCGGCTCGGCGATGGGCCAAACGCCATCGCGGAGGCGCGCACTGCTCTGAGCATGGATCCGCTGAACGCCGAGGCTTATCAGTTTCTTGCGCTCGCTCTTTACTCGAACGAACAATATTCGGCTGCGGTGCACGCTTTTCTCGAATCGCTTGCCCGCGAAGGCCATAATCCTGAGACCTACTACGATCTCGGCATCGCCTTTCACGCCGCTGGCAACCTGAATGGCGCCGTCGACGCTTATGGCGAGGCCATTCGTCTCCAGCCCGGTTTCTGGCAAGCCCACTCGAACCTGGGCTTGATTCTCCACCAACAGAGGAAGTTCGACGAAGCCATTGCCGCTTACCGCGAAGCCAAACGGCTGGCGCCACAGGAAGCGTCGGTTCGCAACAATCTCGCCAACACCTATTGCGACAAAGGCGACTTCGACGCCGCCCTGCTCGAGCTGCGCGAGCTTTACCGCCAGCACCCCGACTGGCAGCAGGGGCACACCTGCATGGCCCGCGCCTACATGGCAAAGGAAGACTACCCGGCAGCGATCGGCCAATTTGAGTTGGCGGTTGAACAAAATCCGACCGGCTCCGCCGAACACCGCATGTTGGGCGAGGCCATGCTGCTCGACGAAAGACTTGACGATGGTGTACGCGAGCTGCGGCTTGCCGTGGAACTGGATCCCGACTCCGACGCTGCCCACCATGCTCTTGGCACAGCGCTGTTCCGCCAGGGGCAGCTCCCTGCGGCGGAAAAAGAATTTCGCGAGGCGCTGCGCCTGGTTCCTTCTCCTGACAATCATTTTTCCCTGGCCGCCTGCCTGATGACCATGGACCGCTACGAGGAAGCCTTGCAGGAACTGGAAACGGCTGCGCGCCTCGATCCCGCGCGGACGTTGTATCGCACGCGACGCGATGAATTGCTGAATCTAATGAAGGCGACAAATTCTCGCTAGCAATCGCTTTCCGGACAAGGGGTGCACTGTACTCCCGTCATTTTTCGACAGAAATCGCAATCCCTAGAATGGCCTGAGCACGCACGCCAGCACTCGGAACGCCCAACCACCCTGGAGGAATCCGCTATGGACCTGACGCGCCCCACGCCATCCAGAGCCGCGGGAACTGCTCCGCTCGTGAGGCCATCGGAAAAAAGGCACACGGATGTTGCAACCGAAGTTCGCCGCGATTCGCGGAATCTAGCGCCGGCCGCGACCGGCCTGGAGCACAAATCGTCGGGTTACGGCCTGCCTTGCGTCCAATGCCGTTTGTATTACCCAGCCGGATTCGACGCCTGCCCGGTTTGCAATTGTAGGGACCGGGTTTCCCCCAATGTTGCGCCCGTCATCGGATATTCGCGGGCATCGGCGGAATCACAACCCGACGCTTCCGTTCTGGACCGGGAGCGGGAAGCGTTCTTGAAGCAGTTCAAGTCGCAGCTCGTTGCCGCAGATGCGGAAGCGGCAAACGCAACCGCGGTTTGTACTGTTGCAGATCACGACCAACCCGAGGCGGCCACGATTTGCAGACCCTGTTACGACCAGCTTCAGGAGCGTGTTGACGTGCTCGAAGCCGCACTGCACATCGATCTGAAAGAGGCGGCACAGATTGTTTACGATGCCGTGTGGGCCGATCCATCCGATCCCAGCAAGACCTACGCCAATGCCGCCAGCGCCCTGCTCGTCGAGCTGCGCAAACGTTCGGGAGTCTCCAGTCTGCTCGGGCCATTTCAGCCGCTGGGGAACTAGTGCCGCGGCGAGGTCCGGCCGCAGTATCGGTCCTGATCGCCAGCCCCTAAGCCCAAGCCCGCTCCCCATTTTCACTTTGCCCGCAAGATTCGGATAGTCCGCGCGCGTCCATGCGCCGTACTCTTGCAGCACTATGACATCAACCAATATGAGTTTCCCGATTGCAGCGGCGAATGCCATACTCGGAGAGCTGAGCGAAGCGGCGGTAGCGCTTCCCCGTTCCATGACTGCAGCGACACGCCAAGCCGAAGATGACCGGCGGTGGAATGCGGTAATCGAGCGGAATTCCGCGCAGGACGGCAAGTTTGTTTTCGCGGTTTCCACCACCGGCGTCTATTGCCGGCCATCCTGCGGGGCGCGCCGTCCGCGCCGCGAGCACGTGACGTTTTTTTCCCGACCCGACGAGGCGGAAAAAGCCGGTTTCCGCGCCTGCCTGCGGTGCCGCCCAAAATCAATCGGAGGAAATCCGCAGACCGATTTCGCCAAGCAGATCTGCCGCTACATCGAGCAGCATCTCGACGAGCCGCTCACGCTCGGTCGCCTGGGCAAGGTTTTTGGCCAGAGTCCGTTTCATCTCCAGCGCCGCTTCAGAACGGCGCTCGGAATCACGCCCCGGGAATACGCCGACTCCTGCCGCATGAAGCTGCTCAAGCGAAATCTGCAGGCGGGAGACAATGTCACCCGCTCCATGTATGACGCGGGCTACGGATCGAGCAGCCGTTTGTACGAAAAGACGTCGTCCCAGCTGGGCATGACGCCCGACCGTTACCGCCGCGGCGCCCTAGCCGCCTTGATTCGCTATGCCTGCACCGATTCACCGCTGGGTCGGATGCTCATCGCTGCCACCGACAAAGGGGTTTGCGCGATCCAGTTTGGCCGCTCCGACGCTGAGTTGCTCGAAGGCCTGAAGCACGAGTTTCCGTTTGCTGTGCGCAAACCGGACGAAACCGGCCTGCAGCAGTGGATCGAAGCCGTACTGCTCAGAATGAGCAGTGAGGAATCACAGGCAGCGCTGCCGCTTGACATTCGCGCAACCGCTTTTCAGCGCCGGGTCTGGACTTATTTGCAGTCGATCCCGTTCGGCAAGACGAAGTCTTATGCTGAGGTGGCCAAGGCCATCGGCCAGCCCACGGCCAGCCGTGCCGTGGCTCGGGCGTGTGCGACGAATCCCGTTGCCGTGGCGATTCCTTGCCATCGCGTAGTCCGCGAGAACGGCAACCTCAGCGGATATCGCTGGGGCGTAGCACGGAAAAAGGCTTTAGTGGAGATGGAGAGCGCAACCGCGGGGACATGAGCAGGCATCCGCTTTCGGCGCCAAAAAAATAAAGCGCAGGAAAAGTCCGAATGCGGCGTTTTGCCCCGTGGCTTTGGGCGCGGTCGATGGGCCACAATGATCAAGAGGAGGTTCACCCGCGGGATCAAATCCCGGATCAGCCACCATTCCGGCCGAGGCCCGCAACGGCCCCGCCTGGGAAGGGCAGCGACGGATCATTTACTCCCACGGGATTTGCCAGCCGGGTACCTGCCCGTTGCCTTCCGCAGCATCGCGGGTTTATCACGCAGCCTGCGCTCCTCGGCGTACTCCAGCCCAGTTCACCAGCGCCAGCACAATTGTCCCCATCAGAATCATCGACTGCCCAAAATCCACGCGGGTCGCCAGAGCAAGGCACAGCATGATTCCAAGAACAGCCAAGACGCTTCCCCCCGGCAAATGCAACATCGCGCCGTCGGGCTGGCGGCGGCGCAGCACCGGCAGCGCCGCGCAGCCGACGCTGTAATAAAGCAGCCGCGCCACGGCCGAGAGTGTGACATTCCACTTGAATTCGCCGATCAGTGCGAACACCCAAACCAGGCCCGCAAACGCGAGAATGGAGACGTAAGGCGTTTGAAAGCGGGCCTGCACGGCCCCGAAAGATTCCGGAAAATCTCTTTGTTGGGCCAGCGCGAACAAGACGCGCGGCATGGCCAGAATTTTTGCGCTGAGATACCCGTAAAAGGATATGAGGGCGCCGATTGCAACCAAAGCCGCGCCGCCGGGCCCAATCGCCACCCGCGCCACATCGGCGAGGGGACGTGCGCTGTGGCTGGCGTCGGGCAGAACGCCCACCACCACCCACTGAATCAGGGCATAGAACACCGTGCAGACCAGCAAAGCCACGAACAACGCGAACGGGGCGTCGCGGCGCGGATTCTTCGCTTCGCTCATCGGCGCCAGCGCGGTTTCGAATCCTCCGTAAGCAAAAACCAGGAGCAAAACGGCCTTCAACCAATGGTTAGTCGTGGGCGAAGCTGGCGAAACACCTGCAATTTGCCAGCGGTGATGGCCGAGCACAAACATTCCAAGAACCACCACCGCAAACAAGGGCGCAAGTTTTGCCGCGGTGAAGAAGTTGCTGACCTGCGCTGCGCCGCGCACTCCGCGGACATTGATGTACGCCAGAACCCCCACCAGCGCCGTCAGGATCAAGGCCCGTGGCAGCGGCTCCCTGGCGTGGGGAAAAAACTCGCCGAGATAGATCACGAACAAATTGGCGTTGGCGGCAGGCGCGGCCACCTGCCCCAGGCAAAGCATCCACGCCGTTTGAATGCCTATCAAGCGCCCGAAGGCGGCGCGCGCATACAAATAAGGACCACCGGCCTGTTGAAAATGCGAGGCGACCTCGGCAAAGCAGGCTATGATCACGCACATTCCGCCTCCTGCCGCCACCACCGCCCAGATGCTTGCTCGGCCGATCAGCGCGGCGACAAGGGATGGCAGTCCAAAAACTCCACTGCCAATCACCGAGTTCACCACCAGCGCAACCAGGCTCCAGCGACCGATGGCGCGCAGCAGTTCCGGCTGGACGGGCTTGGAGATCGCGGTCTGCATCCGCGCGTTTGTACCACAAATCGCCCCAGCTCACGAAATCGTTTGATTCGGGTCCCAGGGCGCGTTGATTTTCAGGGGCAGAAACCCGTGGCTTTTGAGCGATGCCGAATGGCCTGGGAGTATGCAGGAAATCCAGCCGAGCGGAGACCGGCAACACCTCCTCGGCCCTCAGCCTGGGTTCACGGTCAGGCAAAAGCCTTGCTAGTCGCGGAGTTCAGAGCCGTCTTCGCGAGCGGGGTTACTTCGCAGACCAAGGTAATGCCCCGAATTACGAAAGCGCATGATCGTGGGACATCTATCCGCTGTGCGTTGCCGATGAGATGTTGGGACACGCAGATCGAACTCATGGGGAGCAACCAAGAGATGGATGACCTTCACGCGCGCATGATGCGGGTTACCGAAGATCTGCGCGTGATTCAGCGCGAGCTGAACTGCGCTGCCATGCAGGCTCCGAGCGATCCGGAATTAATGGAGGCCCTCAGTACACTCCCTGAGACAGAAGCCATCCAAACCTTGTGCAAGTCGCTCGACCAGATGCGCCACTTCCTCTGGTTCTACACGCAGGTGATGAACAACGATCCCGAACTGGGCGACAAGCTGCGTCAGGGCGATTCGTCAAACCTGGAAGCGGCTAAAGCCGATGCTTCTTTTCTGGAACGACTCACCCGCTCTGATGAAGCCCTGCTCCTGCGGCACCTCGTCGAATCGAAGGAACGCAAACCGAATTAGCGGGTCCTTAGCTTCTTATTGGCCGATTCTTTTCTCGGTTGATCTTGCCGCTCGATGTTTCCATCCGGCCTCCGGCGATTTCTCCAGGGCAACACCCACCCTCAAACAACTCGTCCCCGCACGATCGTCTTTCTGATTTCTCCATTCCCGGCCAGCACGACGATGTTGGCTTCCACGCCTGGCGCCAATCGTCCATATTGCTCGAGCCCGACGGCATTTGCTGCGTTCACGGTCGCCGCGCGCACCGCTTCCTGCAAACTCCAACCGGCGAACCGCCGAGCATTCCCAACCGCCCGGTCCATGGTGAGAACGCTGCCGGCCAGGTTTCCATTGCTCGTGCACTTTCCATCTTTCACTTCCACTTCGATGGGCCCGAGTTGATATTTTCCTTCCGGCATGCCGGCCGCAGCCGTGGCGTCAGTAATCAGCACGGATTTTTCAAATCCCTTGGCCTGCAGAAAAAGCTTCACCATTTCGGGCGCAAGATGAATTCCGTCGGCAATGATATCGGCGCTGAGACCACCATTGGTGAGCACTTCGCCGAGAATGCCGGGATCGCGATGGTCGAGCGGCCGCATGGCATTGAAGGTATGCGTAGCATGGCGTGCACCCGCCCGCACGCCAGCGCGGGCAGCTTCGAGCTTGGCGTCCGAGTGGCCTATGCTGACGCAAACATTGCGTCGGGCCGCTTCCGCGATCACTTCGGGTGCTCCGCAAAGTTCGGGAGCAATCGTCATCATCCTCACATGGCCGCGCGCTGCCAGCCACAAACGCTCGAATGTCTCGACCGTCGGCGCGATCAGATACTGCGGAGGATGAACACCGCGCCTCTGATGGCTGAGAAACGGGCCCTCGAGATGAACGCCCAGCGGCCGGGCCTCGGCAGCATCTGGATTGCGCCTCAACGAACTCGGTGCCGCTTCGATCGCGTCTGCCAATCGTTCGAGCGCGCGGCAACTTTCATCAAGAGGAGCGGCCACCGTCGTGGGAAAGTATCCCGTAACTCCGCGCGTGGCCAGGAAGCGGTTCAGGTTGGGCAACTCGCCCACGGGAGCCCGCATGACGTCGACGCCCGCACTGCCGTGGATATGAACATCAAGGAAGCCAGGGATGAGAATGGCCCGGCTGGTGTCCCCGAAACAGCTATGTGCAGAAAAGTCAGCGACGATCGCGTTCCGTGGGATCTCCTGGCGCGAGCGTGAAGAAATCGAAGAAATTCGCCCATCCTCAACCAAGAGCATTGGTTCGTTTATCTCTTCCAGCGGCGTATAGAGAAGATCAGCGCAAAGTACAAGCATGTTTCGTGAGCAGGGCTCCAAATGGCTCGCGTCCCACCGAACGTGATCGCGTGACCAGCAGAAGCGCGACCTGCGCGTCATCAGTGTAGCGCGAAAGGTGCCTCCGACAGGAAGAGCGGAGAAGTGGAGGGTGCTGAACTGGCCGACACTACGCAGAAGTCGGGATTCGACGATGTTATAATCGCTTTGCCCGTAAGCAAACCGCGTGGCCGCAATCGATCCTATAGCCGCGCATGGTCGTCGGGGAGTGGCTCAGCCTGGTAGAGCACCTGGTTCGGGACCATATAATCGAGAGTCTAACCCGCTGATCTGGAATCGCTTATCTCGTGACGGGGTGATTGAGATTCACCCCGTTTCACCCTCAGTCCGAAAGCTCCAGGTTTGGCAACCGGCGTCATCCGGGGAATGTATTCCCAAGCACTTAGAAACCGGGCCAGCAAAATTGGACCCGCAGATGGACCCACGAAACGGGTTGGCAAATCTTTCGAGGCAGGGCCGGTGTTCGGCAGAGGAGTTTTTGACCCGCAACCTTTAATGCTTGACATTATTAACGAGAAGCGTTAAACTCTCTTTGGTGCCGATTAAGTCTTTCGCAGGAACGCCCGCGGGCAGGGAAACGGAGGAGTTCTGGCGCACAGGGAAGAGCCAAAAGACGCCTCCAGCAAATCTGCGGAGCGTATCCAAAAGGAAACTCGTTATGGTCCATTCGGCATCAAAGTTGCAGGATTTGCAGGTTCCTCCAAAGAATCGTTTGGAGAAGCTGGAACGTGATAGAGAAGGTCAGCACAGTATTCGGATCAATGATCAGTTCCGGGTGTGCTTCGTGTGGCTGGATGGTGATGCCTACGATGTCGAAATAACGGACTATCACCACTAAATTGGAGGAAACGGTCGTGAGCATTAAGAATGAAGGTCAGGTAGGTTGGGCGGTGCATCCCGGAGAAATTCTGCGGGAAGAGTTCCTGAAACCGATGGATATTTCCGCTTACAAGCTGTCCGTTGATCTGCATGTTTCTCCACCCACCGTCAATGACATTGTTCGCGAGAGGCGAAGTGTTACGCCTGAAATGGCAGCCCGCCTAGCAAAGTATTTTGGGACCTCCGAGCAGTTCTGGCTAAACCTGCAGGATACTTATTCCGTACATCAGTTTAAGAAGGAACACGCCAAAGATCTTAGGGCTATTACACCTCTAGCAGCAGCCGCTTCCAGAGGCAATGACTAACTGAGCTTCGCGCGAACATTTCAATATGAGCGTTCGGATCGCGTTTCGCAGTCTGATAAAGCCCTCTATCCGGTTCAGTGGGATCATGACTTCATGGACCTACCGGAGATTACCGGATAGAACACGCCGGTCTTCAGTGTTGACGAAGTGACGAAGATCGTCGCGAATGCCAAAGGTCAACTCGCGATCCTCTACGCGCTGTTAGCTGGCTCTGGTCTTCGCATCGGTGAGGCGCTCGCGTTGCGAGTTGATGACGTGAAAGACGGCGTCGTCGGCGTGCGTCACACCTTGTGCAAGGTCACAAACAAACTTCAATCCCCGAAGACGGAGAACGGCATCCGCGAGATCGACCTTCACAGCTCGCTCGCCGCCGCGTTGCGCTCGCTGACCGCGGGCTGTGACGCGGGATTCGTCTTCCAGAGCGAGAGCGGCGGTCCGCTGCATCAATCGAACTTGTTGCGGCGGTCTTTGCATGCGATCCTCGCAAAAATGAAGCGTGAGGCTTGCGGTTTTCACTCGTTCCGCCGCTTCCGCGTCACGCATCTCCGTAAGTCGCGCGTCCCTGAGGACCTGATCCGGTTCTGGATCGGACACTCCGACAAATCCATAACTGACGGGTACTCGAAGGTTCGTGAGGACCTAGAGTTCCGCCGCTTCACAGCGGAGCAAGCTGGACTCGGTTTCCACATGCCGGTTGTGGAGATTAAATTGCCAGTTTCACCCTATTCACCCCACATCGAGCCGAGCCTCGATTTGGTAAGTGTAGTAGAATGAATTATTCACGACTGTCGGGGAGTGGCTCAGCCTGGTAGAGCACCTGGTTCGGGACCAGGGGGTCGGAGGTTCAAATCCTCTCTCCCCGACCATTTCTTTTCAAACACTTGCAAAATAGCCGGGTCATGAGGGTTTACACAAAAAGGTTTACATTGCCCGGGCTGGCTGCTGACCCGGTGTAAATTCCCGCCAAACGCAGGCGGCAGCCAAACTCACAGCTTCTGGGTGAGTAGGCCGATGGAATTTCACCACCGGCCTCTCGTAGAACCGAGCGTGAGACTCTCGTCTCACTCGGCTCCCATCAGGCAAACGTGCCGGTCATACCGAGTTGCCAGTGAACGAACAGATTCCGGCACTGCACAGCCAGCCGTTGAAGGAACTGACTGGCCGGAATCGTGTGACGCTGAAAGCGCTTGAACTTGCGTCTGGCCCACGCCACGAGCTCTGATTGACATACCGCAGCAAGGGATATAACGCCGAAGGTGAATAGCGCCCGTAATACCCAATCCACCCTCGAAGGAGAGGGTTGAGCTGCCGGGCGATATCTTGCAGCGACAACTGCGTTTGTCGCCGTAGTTTCAAGTCCCGGATCGACTGCCGCATGGCCTTCATTGCCGAGGCGCTCACGGCGGGATTAAACCCACAAAACAGTGAGTTCTCTCGGGAATTCCGCACCAGACGAGGCCGATAGCAGTACCCGAGGAAGTCAAATTTGACATTCGGATATTTGCCTCTACGTTTCTCGTCTTTGCAGTAGACGACCTTGGTTTTCGTCGGATGCATTTCCAGATGGCATTCCGCCAACCGAACCTGAAGCTCAGCCTTGAGGGCCTCCGCTTCTTGCTTGTTTCGGCAGTGAACCAGTCCGTCGTCTGCATACCGACACCACGGGAGGTCAGGGTGTGTCCTTGCCATCCAGAGGTCAAACGCATAGTGCATGAAAACGTTGGCCAGGATGGGGCTAACCACGCCCCTTACACAAAAGGTAATTTTGACCCTTTAAGGCTCCGGAGCCGCCGTTTTGTGGTGGAGCTGAAGGAATGGGAATGCTGTGACGAATGGTGATGGTATCCTCGCCGACCAGAATTTCTTTCACCAGCAGGCGAACGATTTTTTGGCGTTCCACGACACTAAGACTTTCAGCAGCACCACGCAAGCGAGTAAGGAATGCGGTG
>JASHRB010000202.1 GCA_030037575.1 Candidatus Sulfotelmatobacter sp.
CGACTCGTAACGCCACTGCCCGCTGCGCCGGGCGGAAAGGGCGTCCTGCTTGGTGGTTATCTGGCCAAGAGGCGTAATCGCAACGTAGTCATCGGCAAGAGTTCGCAGCGGAAAGTCGGCATCACGATGGAGGGTCGCCTCTTTTGTCTGCCGCTCCATGTCGACGATCTCGCGAATGGTCTCCTGGTCGTCGGCGCTGAAACCGGACCTCGGATGAATGGCGACGTGCTGCGCGCAAAATGCAGGTGAAACCGCCAACAGACAGAACAATAACAGGTAGCAGTGGTTAGGCACGAGGAGACCTCCGCAGTCTGCACGGGACAGAGATCTGCTTTGACCCGGTACGCACGATTGGATGCAGGAGTTCCGAGGAAAAATTCGAAGTTTTGGCAAGGGACACGACCGGCAAGTTGGATGCTTTCTTTCTAGTAAAATCATAGGTTCTTGCGCCATGACCGACATACGCCGTGGTCTCATTATCGTTAATACCGGCCCGGGGAAAGGGAAGACAACGGCCGCCATGGGAACGGCCTTGCGTGCGGTCGGGCAGGGAATGAAAGTTCTTATGCTTCAGTTTCTGAAAGGCTCGTGGCACTATGGCGAACTGGATGCAGTGAAGGCATTCGGTGACAAGTTCGTCATGAAGCAGATGGGCCGCGGCTTCGTGAAACTCGGCACCGAGAAGCCAGACCCGGAAGATGTGAAAATGGTGGGGGAGGCGTGGTCGGAAGCCGAGCGCGCGATCCAATCGGGCGAGTGGGACCTGGTTGTTCTTGATGAGATCAATTACGCCATCAGCTATGGCATGTTAGATCCGGCCGAAGTGGTGGTGGGCTTAAAAAACAAGCCGGAAATGGTGCACGTCATCTTGACGGGAAGAAATGCGCACCCCACAATTGTCGAGGTTGCCGACACCGTGACGGAAATGCGCCAGGTAAAGCACGCTTACCAGAAAGGCGTGATGGCGCAGAAAGGAATCGAATATTGAGTTTCCACTCTGAAGTTCGCAGTTTTTGGGAAGAGGTCCGGAGCCGATCGCGCCCTGCCCACAACCGAGAACTGACGACTTACAACTGCTTTTATGGCGTGGTTTAAGCGCGAATCCGGCGAACTGGACACTTCCGGGGCGAAAACCGTCCGCACCGAAGGGTTGTGGGTGAAGTGCGAAAACTGCCGGCAGATCATTTGGAAAAAAGATCTCGAGGAGAATCTGAACGTCTGCCCGAAGTGCGATAAACACTTTCGCATCGATGCGCGCAAAAGGTTGTCCTTGCTGCTCGACGAGAATCGATACGAAACCTTCGATGGGAACCTGTCGTCGACCGATCCGCTGAAGTTTGTGGACTTGAAACAGTATTCGTCGCGCTTGCGGCAAGCACAGCATGATACCGGCCTGAAAGACGCCGTGATCAACGCGCACGGCAAATTATTCGGGCGGCCGGTTGTCGTCAGTGCCATGGAGTACGCCTTTATCGGCGGCAGCATGGGAGCCGTTGTGGGCGAGATGATCACACGCGCCGCCGAACGAGCGCTCGACTCGAAAACGCCATTGGTGATGGTTTCGGCCTCCGGTGGCGCGCGCATGATGGAAGGCGTGGTCAGCCTGATGCAGTTGGCCAAAATTTCTGCGGTGCTGGCCCGGTTGGACAAAGAAAAGGTTCCATATATTTCCGTGCTCACCGACCCCACCACCGGCGGCGTAACGGCCTCATTTGCCATGCTCGGCGATTTGAACATCGCCGAACCGGGCGCGCTGATTGGTTTTGCCGGACCGCGCGTGATCGAACAAACCATCCGGCAAAAATTGCCACAGGGATTTCAGCGCAGCGAATTTCTGCTGGAGCACGGAATGCTCGACGCCGTGGTGCCCCGCAAAGAATTGAAATCCTACATCGCCCGCGCGCTGGATTTTATGGTCGCGGCTGCCCGCCCTCAACTTTCAGCCGTGCGTTAGATCCCCCTATGTCTTCCTACCAAACCGCCGTGGCGCAAATGTATGCGCTGGGGCACGAACTTACGCAACTGCCCGCGCGCAAGTTCGATTTGAAGCACATGCGCGCGTTGCTCGGGGCGCTCGGTCATCCCGAGCGGCGTTTTCCGAGTGTTCTGATTGCCGGCACCAATGGCAAAGGATCGACCGCCGCCACGCTGGCTTCCATTTTGCGCGCATCTGGATTGAAAACCGGCTTGTATACTTCGCCGCATCTGGTGCGGATCAATGAACGGATTCGTGTGAACGGCCGGGAAATCAACGACGATGATTTCGCGTCTCTCCACCGCGCAGTTGATGATGTTGCCGAGCGATTGGTCGAAAAGCGCAAGCTGCCCTGGCATCCGAGTTTTTTTGAGATGATGACGGCGATTGGTTTTGTTTTCTTTGCTCGCGCGTCGATCGAAATGGCGGTGCTCGAAGTGGGCATGGGCGGAAGGCTTGATGCGACCAATGTGGTTGAGCCGCGCGTCAGCGTGATCACAGACATTTCTCTCGATCATCAGAAATATCTTGGCCATACCGTCGCCGAGATCGCAGGCGAGAAAGCGGGGATCATTCGTCCCGGCGGCGCGGTCGTGATCCTGCCGCAGCAGCCCGAAGCGAACGACGTGATCGGCAACACGATTCTCAAATTGAATGCGCGGGCGATGAATGCCGTGCCCTATGTTCCGCCGGTGTCGCCGAACAGCCCACAGTATCTGCTAACAAATTCTTCAAACCCCTCGCTGGCCGTCGAGCCAACGGGGGACGAGGGGCAAGCGCCGGAGTATTTTTATCGCTATCGCCTGCAAGTGATGGGCGAAGAAATGCTGGTGAAAACGCCTTTAATCGGACGCCATCAACTGCGCAATGTCGCGCTTGCCATGGCTGCCGCGGTTGAATTAAGCGAACAAGGGTTCACCAGCATCACCCCCAAGAGCATCGCACAGGGAATCCGCGAAACCCGCTGGCCGGGGCGTTTTCAGACCATTCCGGCACGCGCGGGATGGCCCGAGATCGTCGTCGACGTGGCGCACAATCCGGCAGGCGCCTGGGCATTGCGCTCCACGCTCGCCGAGCGCTACCCGGAGCGCTCGCTGATTTTTGTTTTCGGAGCAATGCGCGACAAAGCAATTTCTGAGATCACCGAAATTCTGTTCCCCCTCGCCGATCGCGTGATCGCTACCCGGCCCGAGAATCCGCGGGCGGCATCCGCGCAAGAGATTCAGCAAGCGGCCTCGCGCACCGGAGTTGAAATCGATGCGATTTCCGATGTAAAGCAGGCAGTCGCACGCGCTCGTGAACTCGCCAAGAAAGATAGCGTCCTGGTTGTCACCGGGTCGATCTATCTGGTGGGCGAAATCATGCCCATAATCGGCGCGGTACTCTGAAGAGCCGCTTCGGCCAGTTTTCTCCTAAAATAGAACGGTGTCTGAAGCAAATTCATCGCTGGAACTGCCGCCGCAAGCCGAAGCCGTCGAGAAGATCGCTGCGCCGCGGAAAAGCCCGCACGCGATTCCGGCCAAGCGCTACGGCTGGCCGAGCCGCCTGCGCTCGTATTTCATCCTTGATCCGCTGATCTGGTTTTATACGCTGGTGGCCGGCCTGCTGGGGCTTCCCGCT
>JASHRB010000203.1 GCA_030037575.1 Candidatus Sulfotelmatobacter sp.
AGGTGGCAAGATCGCGCCCATTTTTTCGCCGTCTCCGCTCAGTTGATGCGGCGCATTCTGATCGACTTTGCCCGATCGCGCGCGTGCGAGAAAAGAGGCGGGGGTACGTTTCAAATGTCGCTGGAAGAGGCGCCCTCGGTATGCAATGAACCCGACTCCAATCTCGTGGCTCTCGATTACGCTTTGAAAGCGCTGGCTTCAGTCGATGAGAGAAAAAGCAAAGTTGTCGAACTGAGATTTTTTGGCGGCCTGAGCATAGAAGAAACAGCCGAAGTGTTGCGCGTATCCGAGCAAACCGTATTGCGGGACTGGAAGTTTGCCAAGGTCTGGCTGCTGCGGGAAATGGCGGAGGGGAATTGACTTGGAGGCAGACTTCTTAGGTCGCGTCGAGGATCTCTACCACCGCGCCTTGGAAGTGGACGAGAGCCGCCGCGCGGAATTCGTAGAAAGCTTCTGCGCCGGCGACTACGTACTGCGGCGCGAAGTGGAGTCGCTACTGGCCCACGAGGAAAAGGCTCAACATTTCATTGAATCGCCTGCTATTGAAGTTGTCGCCAAGCTGGTTTCCAGCCAGTCCCAGATATCCGAAATTGCAACGAGTCTGATTGGCCGCACATTTTCCCATTACCGCATCCTCGAGAAACTCGGTGGCGGGGGCATGGGAGTGCTCTATAAGGCCGAGGATACGCGCCTGCACCGCTTCGTCGCTCTGAAGTTCCTGCCGGAAAATCTCGCCCGTGACCCGCAATGGCTAAGCCGTTTTCAACGTGAGGCGCAGGCCGCGTCGGCCCTCAATCATCCTAATATATGCACCGTCTACGATATTGGTGAGCATGATGGGAATGCATTCATCGCGATGGAGTTTCTGCAAGGGCAAACCCTCCGGCATGCCATTGGCAGCGGGCCTCTCGGAACGGAGCAGATTCTGGAAATCAGCATCCGGATTGCCGAAGCGCTTGAAGCAGCACACGCTCATGGAATCGTTCACCGGGATGTTAAACCGGCCAACATTTTTATCTGCGAACGAGGACAAGCCAAGTTGCTCGATTTTGGGGTAGCTAAATTTGTCGTCGCTGCCGACAGCCATGCGGCACCGGACCCGCAGTCGATTCAAGGGCATTTGACCGAGACAGGAATCGCGCTGGGGACTGCGGCTTATATGTCCCCGGAGCAGGTCCGAGGCGAAGAACTCGACCTTCGCAGTGATCTGTTTAGCTTTGGAGTCGTGCTCTATGAGATGGCAACCGGTCAGCGTCCCTTCAAAGGTAATACGTCCGGCGCAATTTCGGCTGCGGTTGTTCATGACACCCCAGCTTCGCCATTGCTTCTGAATCCGAGTCTTCCACCGAAGCTAGCGGCGATTATCGTCAAGGCCCTGGAGAAGAATCGTGACCAGCGCTACCTAAGCACTACACACCTTGCTGTCGATCTGATGCAGTTAAAGCGCGAGTTCGACGGCGGTGCGTTCAGCACACCAGCGCATCACTTTTTGGCGACCCAGCAAAAAATGCTGTGGATCGCGTTACCCATTTTGCTGATCGCTGTGCTTGCGGGAGCTTTTTATCGTTTCCACAGGGTGAAGCCATCTCTGACTGAGCGCGACACAGTGGTTTTGGCCGACTTCGACAACCAGACCGCGGACCCGGTTTTCAGCGAAGCATTGAAGCAAGCTTTCGCCGCGCAACTGGAACAATCTCCTTTCCTGAACGTGATGTCAGACCGAAAAGTCAATGCGACTTTGCAGATGATGCGACGGCCCAGCGGGGACCGAATCACTTTCGATGTGGCGCGTGAGATTTGCCAACGCAATGGCGCCAAAGCTGTGCTCAATGGCACGATTTCCAGCCTGGGCAAGATCTATTTGATCAGCTTGAATGCTGTTGCTTGCGGCACCGGGGAAAATCTGGCCCAAGAACAGACCGAAGCGAACACCAAAGAAGACGTCTTGAAGGCCTTGAACCAGGCTTCTTCCATGCTGCGAACCAAGTTGGGGGAATCTTTTCCCTCAGTGCAGAAATATGAAACTCCGGTCGAGGCCACCACGAGTTCTCTGGAAGCATTGCAGAATTACAGCCTCGGCCTGAAGGTCAGAAAAGAGAAAGGGCCCGTGGCCAGTATGCCTTTCTTCAATCGCGCCATTGAACTGGACCCTAATTTTCCTGCGGCGTATGCGGCGTTATCAAGCGCATACGACAGCACTCGCCAGCGATCGCTCGCTATAGAGTACATAACCAAGGCATACCAACTGCGCGACCGGGCAACCGCGCGCGAGAAACTGCGTATCTCCGCTACATATTTCGGTACCAGGCAGGAGATGGAACAGGCGATCCTGGCACATCAAGACTGGACCGCCAACTACCCGCGGGACCCAGTCCCCCATCTTAACCTCGGCGTTACGTTCGCCAGAACTGGACAGCATGAGAAAGCCCTTACCGAAATTAAGCAGGCCTTGGAGCTGGACCCGGATGACCGCCTTTACTATGCCGATCTGCTGTTCACTTACCTAACGCTTAACCGGCTCGATGAGGCTAAGGCTATCTTCGATCACGCTCTGGGACGTGGGCTGGAAAGCGGAGACCTGCACGAGCAAATGTATGCCCTGGCTTTCGTGCGCGGCGATAAGAAGGCTATGGACCAGCAGCTCGCCTGGTTTGCGGGCAGGCCCGGCGAAGAAGACGAGCTGCTTTCGATGCAGTCGGACACCGAAGCTTATTACGGACGCATGCAGAAGGCGCGGGATTTCTCTCGCAAAGCGGCCGATTCGGCGCTGCGCGCCGGCAACAAGGAATCCGCCGCACTCTGGGAAGTGAATGCTGCACTGCGAGAGGCTGAAATCGGAGAAACAACCGCGGCCAGAAAAGGGGCCGCGTCTGCGATGTTGCTGTCTCGGGGCCAGGACGTGAAGATCGTGGCCGCTCTCACACTGGCTCGTATCGGCGACTCCGAGGCTGAAACGCTGGCCGCGGAACTGGCCAAAGAATATCCAACAAACACTTTGTTGAAGCTGTACTGGCTGCCCACGATCCACGCTGCCCTTGAAATCAGAAGAGGTAATTCCGCCAAAGCACTGGTGCAATTGGAAGATGCCAAACCCTATGAGTTGGGTATTACGGCCACCTTCGTCAACTACCTATATCCCGCTTATGTACGCGGGCGAGCCTTCCTGCTGGCTCGCGATGGCCAGGCCGCCGCGACAGAATTCCAGAAGTTGCTCGATCATCCCGGGTTGATGGAAAACTTTATTACCGGATCGATTGTCCATCTGCAAATCGGACGTGCGTACGCGATAAGCGGTGACAGTGCCCGAGCAAGAAAGGCCTACCAGGATTTTTTCGCACTATGGAAAGAAGCCGATCCTGACACGCCAATCCTCAAGCGAGCCAAAGCAGAATACGCCCAGCTGCCATAAAGGCCGGAGGTGGGACCTTCACTGGTGCTCAGAAAGATCGTGCCGGTCTGCTGCGAGCGGCGGATAAAGGCGTCCTCTTTCTCGACGAGATTGGAGAGCTTGGCGTCGATGAGCAGGCGATGTTGCTGAGGGCTCTTGAGGAAAAGACATTTCTGCCGCTGGGTTCAGACGAAGAAGCGCGCAGCGATTTTCAGCTGATCGCCGGCACAAGTCGCGACTTATTTACTGCCGTCCAGGACAAGGACGGTCAGTCATACAAAAACGCCGGGGAGACGCTCGTCAAATGTTGGATCAGAGGAAGGCAGTTCGGGAAAACGCTAGGCTTTTTGCATCTCGAACACGAAGCCTACAAGGTGGGTGCGGAAATCAGGTTCACGCCTCAACTTTTCGATACCGTTCCTGGCTCTCGTCAGCATTTGATCCGCGCCGACTGCGCTCGCCCTGAAACGATCAGCGCCATTCACAATGCAGGTTTCCGAATCGAAGCGGCGGAAAAGTGGAAGGGGAGCGTGGAAGACGGGATTGCCGTGTTGCGCTCGTTTGAAAAAATCATCATCCATCTCTACGCTAAAACCAGAGGCCGAAGACGCGGCCGTGAATGCGCGCGTCGCCATAAACGCACGCTTTGACCTCTATTACAAAATCCGTGAGAAAAGTGATCAACGGGCAAGGTTCCCGCTAGAAGACTTCCAAACTGTTCCAATCGAATTGGCCGATCATGTGTGGCCGTTTTCGTCTGGTGGCTCGGGTTGCACTCTCCGTATTCGTCGATTACCAAGAGTCGGCTTGCCGAATTAATTGTCAGAGTCAGAGTGACACAACTTTCGAACCCACGGCCTCTGCCGTGACAGCGGCAGCGTCCGAATCCACGGCACTGGCCGAGGGTTCGTTAAGGGTTCGATAAGCGTTTCCGAGGGTGTTTTAAGGGACTCAGGGAGCCATCCGTACCCTTTGCTTTCAATTAGTTACGGACCCTGAGTTCTCCGTCACGGCACCGTTCTGCGTGAACTCTGGCGCGAATCTTCGGTTTGCGGTTCACAGCTCAAGGAGCTTGGTTTCGCCGACACTCGGTATTCATCTGAGTGGCAACCCTGTGTCCCTTAATAGTTGATCTTAAATTTCGAACAGCGCTAGCGTCGGGCTGTGCTCACGATTCGCGCAATGGCCGGCGGGGAAGGATACGCCCAGAGACATCTCCAGCAGAGCGACTACTAAGACCAAAGGCGTACCGTCGAAGGCCAGTGGCATGGTCGGGGCGCAGAACTGTTAGGCCTATCAGGAAAGGTCACGTCCGAGGATTTCGAATCGCTTCGGCAGGGACTCGACCCATCCACGGGCGAATCTCTCCGACAGCGCGAGTCGGAGAATTGCTCGGTCTTAAATGGAGCGACATCGATCTTCAGAAGATGGTGATTCATGTCGTTCGCTCGATCGTGATGCAGCACGTTGGCGATTGCAAGACGGAGGCCTCTCGCAAACCAGTTCCACTCGATTTGCGATTGGCTAAGGTCCTGTGGGACTGGCGGCTGCAAAGTCCATACCCTACCGATGAGGATTGG
>JASHRB010000015.1 GCA_030037575.1 Candidatus Sulfotelmatobacter sp.
TGCCGCTCTTCGCATGTTTCGTCCGCCGCTGCGCGCCAGTGTAACTTTGCAAAACGGTGAACCCGCCCGGGTAGTCTGCGCAAAGAAAAAAGAAGTGCAGGGAACTGTGCTCTGGAAGGCCGGCCCCTGGCGCGGTTCCGGCGATTGGTGGGCGCGCGAAGCTTGGTCGCACGACGAATGGGACATCGCCCTGCAAAACGAAAGCGATGTTGCTCTCTACCGCCTCGCGCACGACTTACTCGGCGGGGGATGGTATGTGGAGGGCAGCTATGATTGAAACAATTTCACCCCGGAGACACAGAATCAGCGGAAAAACCAAAAACCAGAAACACTTTTGCCATCCTGAGGGAAGCGAAGGATCGGTGCATTTTCTTCACCGGCGGTAACGCTGCTTGGATTCTTTCGCTTTCTCAGAAAGAACGATCTTCTTCTCTGCGCCTCTGCGACTCCGTGGGGGAAAGAGGTTTTGCTGAGGACTGACAGCTGGCAATTGATGTACGTCGAGCTTCACGCCCGTTCCGCTTTCAGCTTCCTCGAAGGCTCTTCACTGCCCGAGGACATGGCGGTGATGTGTGCCAAATTGAATATGCCAGCGATGGCCCTGCTCGACACCAACGGCGTCTACGGCGCGCCGCGTTTTCACCTCGCCGCACAAAAAGCAAAGATTAAGGCGCACCTCGGCGCGGAAGTTTCGACAAGCTTATTTTCACCGCAGAGACGCAGAGGCACAGAGAAAATCGACAAGAAGTCCGAACTTGAAAATCAAATTAAAAGATTCTCTGTGTCGGAACCCGCCCCCATTGAAGTCGGAGGGTGCCTCCATGGTGAAATCCGTCTTCCACTGCTCATCTCCTCGCGCGCGGGTTATCAGAATCTCTGCCGCCTCATCACCAAGATGAAGCTGCGCGCCCAAAAAGGCGAAGGGGCGGTAGTAAAAGAAGAATTGGAAGAACACGCCGGCGGCCTTATCTGCCTGACCGGCGGCGCGGAGGGCCCGTTCGCCGCGGCTTTGCGACTAGACGGCCTCGACCAAGCCGGCAAGCAGGTCGAACAACTCATCGGTATTTTCGGTCATAAAAATGTCTACGTCGAACTCCAGCGCCACTTCCATCGGGAACAAGAAGCTCGCAACCGCGCCGCCATCGACATCGCGCGATCATTTAATCTTCCGCTGCTCGCCACGAATGGCGCGAATTATGCCACCGCGAAAGATCGCGAACTCTGCGACGCCTTCACCGCCATTCGCCATCACCGCACGCTCTCGACTGCCGGCCGATTGCTTTCGCGCAACGCAGAATGCCGCTTGAAGTTACCGGAAGAAATGCAGCGGCTTTTCGCCGACCTGCCCGAAGCGCTTCACAACACGCTCGAACTTTCTGCGCGCCTTGAATTCACGCTCGACGATCTCGGTTACGAATTTCCTCGCTATCCGGTGCCCGCCGGCGAGAGCATGAATTCATTTTTGCGGGCGCGGGCTGGGGAGGGTTTTCGCGAACGCTACGGCCGCAAATCGGAAGACATGCAAGCCCGCGCCCGCCGGCAAATCGACAAAGAATTGAAGCTCATCGAGAAGCTCAAACTCGCTGGATATTTCCTCATCGTGTGGGATCTCATCCGTTTTTGCCGCGAGCAAAACATTCTCGTGCAGGGCCGCGGATCGGCTGCCAATAGCGCTGTTTGCTACGCGCTGGGCATCACCGCCGTCGACGCGGTTGGCATGGACCTTCTCTTCGAACGCTTTCTCTCCGAAGAACGCGGCGAGTGGCCCGACATCGATCTCGATCTGCCTAGCGGTGACGAGCGCGAAAAAGTCATTCAGTATCTTTACAAGAAATACGGCGAGCGCGGCGCAGCCATGACCGCGAACGTCATCACTTACCGCAACCGCAGCGCAGCGCGCGAAATGGGCAAGGCGCTGGGATTCGACCCCGACACGCTCAACAAAATTTCTGCCGCCGTCGCCACCTGGGAATTCCGCGACGAAAATGACGCGCTCGATCGCCGCTTTCGCGATGTCGGCCTCGATCTCAATCATCCCCGCCTGCGCAAATATTACGAGCTGTGCCTCGCCGCGCAGGATATGCCGCGCCATCTCGGCCAGCACTCCGGCGGCATGGTCATCTGCCAGGGACAACTCGATTCCGTCGTGCCGCTCGAACCCGCCTCCATGCCCGGCCGCGTCGTCGTGCAATGGGATAAAGAAGATTGCGCCGACATGGGGATCGTTAAAGTTGATTTGCTCGGGTTGGGCATGATGGCCGTGCTGAAAGATTCTCTCGAACTCATCCGCGGGCATTACCGCGAAGAAGTCGATCTCGCGCAGCTCCCGCAGGATGATCCGGAAGTATATTCCACACTACAGAAGGCCGACACCGTTGGATTATTTCAAGTGGAAAGCCGCGCGCAAATGTCGTGCCTGCCACGCCTGCGTCCCAAAAAGTTTTACGACATCGTCGTGCAGGTCGCGATCATTCGTCCGGGGCCGATCGTCGGGCAAATGGTGAATCCGTTTTTGCAGCGGCGCCAGGGAAAGGCGGAAGTCACTTACGCGCATCCTTCGCTCGAACCGGTGCTCCAGCGCACGCTCGGCGTGCCGCTGTTTCAGGAGCAGCTGCTTCGCATCGCCATGATTGCCGCCAACTTCACGGGAGGCGAAGCCGAAGACCTGCGCCGCGCCATGGGTTTCAAGCGCTCGCCGGCGCGTATGAAAGAGATCGAAGCCCGGCTGCGCGCCGGCATGATGCAGAACGGCATCCCCCCGAAGGCGCAGGAGGAAATTATTCTCTCGATCACTTCGTTTGCGCTCTACGGATTTCCCGAATCGCACGCCGCCAGCTTCGCGCTCATTGCCTATGCCAGCGCCTTTCTGAAATGCCACTATCTGGCAGCGTTCACCGCGGCGTTGCTCAACAACCAGCCCATGGGATTTTATTCTCCGGCAACGATCGTGAAAGATGCGCAACGCCACGGACTGAAAGTTTTGCCGGTTGATGTGACGCGCTCGGAGTGGAACTGCACGCTCGAAACCGTCGTTGGGGGTCGGTCGTCGGTCTTCGGCCAACAAGAATTTCTGATTTTCGATTCCCCATTCCCGATTGAAACCTCAGCCACCAGTCAAACAACCGTCAAAAATCATCAATCCGCAATTTCATCCATGGGCAATCGGAAATGGCCAATCGAAAATTGCCTTCGCCTCGGCCTGCGCTACGTTCGCGGACTGCGCGAAGAAGCGACGCAAGCCTTGGTGCGCGCCCGCACTCGTGCCCCATTCACTTCCATCCACGATCTCGCCCGCCGCGTTCCCGAACTGCGCAAAGAGGAACTCAGCAGGCTGGCTGAAATCGGAGCGATGAGCTCAGTGGCCAGGGGTCGGCCGGTTCCCCGTGAAACGGTTGCTGGTTGGTCGTCGGTGGTCGGCCCCAAAACCGTAGAAGTTGAATTTCCGACTCCCGCTTTCCGCTTTCCGATGGAGGGAACCCCGAGAGTTTCTCAATCCACCATCAGCCCTCAACCATTAACCATCGAAACTCGGCAATTGCCAATCGGAAGTTCCGGCCGGTCCCTTCACCGCCGCGACGCTCTCTGGCAGGTGCAACGGGCCGTGCGCCCGTCCGGCCCGCTGCTCGAACAACAAGCCGAACCCGACTCGTATTCCCCGCTTGCACCGATGACCCACGAAGAGCGCCTGGTCGCCGATTTTCGCGGAACTGGCCTAACCGTTGGCCCGCATCCCATGGCCTATCGCCGCGAATGGCTTACGGCCATGGGCATTCGCCGCGCCAGCGAACTGCGCCATATTTCCAGCGGTCGCCGTCTTCGCATCGCAGGATGCGTCATCACCCGCCAGCGTCCCGGCACGGCCAAAGGTTTTGTGTTTCTCAGCCTTGAAGATGAAACCGGAGTGGCCAACGCCATCGTTACGCCCGATCTTTTTCATGCAAACCGTCTGCTGCTCACTGCAGAAAGATTCCTGGCGATCGAAGGGGTTTTGCAAAATCAGGACAACGTAATTTCCGTGAAAGCCGAACGCGTGCTGCCGCTGTTCGTCACCAACGCCGAGACCAGATCGCACGACTTTTACTGATGAAGCGCAAGCTAAGCTGCGCGAGTTCCTTTAATGCGCAGGCTGGCTCTCGGGCGGCGCCAGCGGCAATCGCGAGGCCCGACGCATAATATCCCGCTCCATGGGCGAGAACATGCTTCTAAATCGCGGAGAATCGATTACGCGCTCACGCTGGTCCGGAGGCATCGTGCTCAAATCGCGCACCGCCGCTCTCAGCATCCGGCGGCGTTGCGGGGTGAGTTGTTGCATCTGGCCGAATAGATCGCGCGCTTCCGCCTTCTGCGCCGGCGTCAGGTGCTCCCAGGTTTCCATCCGGTTGATGACGCGTTCCTGCTGCTCGGGCGGCAAACTGGAGAAGCGTTCCAACCGCTGCCGCAACAACTGCTGACGCTCGGGAGGCAAACGGCGGAAGCCGGGATCGTTTTGCAACACGCGCTCGCGTTCGGCAGGGGAAAGATTCTGGTAGCGTCGCAGCCAATCACCGGCATGTCCCCGAGGAAAGGGTTCATCTCCGGCGCGCGGGTGGTTTTGGGTTTGTGCCGGGCGGTAATTGCCGCGCTGTGCGAAGCCCGGGGTAACGAGAACGGCGGCAGCCGCCAGCCACAGCACAGCCTTTGACCGCCATCCCCTCATAGAATTTTCCTGCCCCATTTCCCCCGCCCTTTAATTGGCAACAGCTCATGCGTTCCGGGTGGACTCCGGCTTACGGATTCGCGCCGACATCGTGTTGCACCTGCAGGTCGTCCAGCAATTCGAAGTCGGAATAGAGATCGTTATTTTTTTCAAGAGCCGAGAGATCTCCCACGGCCGTGCCTGGCTCGGCCTGCACGATTGCATCGTTATTCGCGATCATATTGTTTGCCGGTTGGTAACCGCCGCCGCCCTCGCGCACGAACAAGCCCACTCCAATTGCCATCAACACGCTCAGGGCTGCGGCCAGCACCGGGCGCCGCAACCACGCCATCCAGGCCGATTGCGGCTTGGCCATTTCTTCCCGCAGCCGCGCCTGCAAGCGGACATCGAAATAAGGCGAAGGCTCGGGGGCTTGCCATTCGTCGAGCAGCGCCATCGTCTTGCGGAACTCTTCCAGCTTTCCCGCGCACGCGGCACAACCGGCCAGGTGACCGCTGATTGCAGGCGTCACTTCCCCCAAGCCGGAGGCCAGGTCCGGCATCACTGCACGAATTTCCTCGCACTTCATAACCATTCCCCTAATGTTTCTTCGCCACTGCCGCTTCTCGAAAAACCGCGACTACACAAATTCTTTTAACTGTTCCCGCAAACTTTCATACGCTCGAAACAACAACGACTTGGTTGCCGATTCGCTCAATTTCAAAACCTCGGCGATCTGCCGGTAATCCATCTGCTGATACTTGTGCATGATGACGGCCGTTCTTTGCCGCTCGGGCAGGGCTTCCACTTTGCGGCGGATGGCCGCCATCCGTTCCTCGCGCACCAGATTTTCTTCCGCGGTCATCGAGGAATCGCGCACGTCCATCGTCGTGCCGGTTTCCTGGTCCGGTTCATCCAGGCTGATCGTGACCTCGGGACGCTCTCGGCGCGTATCGCGCGCGTGGTTCACGGCGAGATTGGTGGCAATGCGATATAGCCACGTGGTGAATTTCGCGCTGGCTTCATAGCTCTGCCGCGAGCGATAGACGCGCAGAAAAACCTCCTGCGCCAGGTCTTCCGCGGCCGCTGCGTTACGCGCCATGCGGTACATGAAGCTCACCAGCGGACGGCGGTATTTCTGCACCAGAAAATCGAATGCAGCCTGATCCCCGGACTTGACCCGGAGCATAACTTCCGCGTCCGTGTACCCCTCGGCCCCAGCCAGGGCCGGCTGCAGACCGGCGCCCGGGCGCGCCCCGAGCGAGGCCATCAGAATGCCTCCGTCCATGGTGGCGGTGCTCACACCCGATTGAACCCCGTTGCGGGGGGAAAGTTGCTCCCCCTCCAATTCCCGGGTATCCATGGAAGTCTCAGGCGCGGAAGCAGATACAACAGTTCGATGCGGCCTGGTCTGGTTTGCCATCGAGGTTACTTGGGGGGGCAGGATTTCCGGGCCACCCGAACCCCGCCTCAACCCGCCCCGATAAGGCTAACACGGCAGGTGCCGCGCTCCAAAAAGGTCGATCAGAGGCGGGCGTCGGCCAAGTGTCTGGGCTCATGGGTGGGCATCGGTTCGGCGGCATGGCTGGCAAGATTTTCCTTTCCCTGAGCTGAAACTATGGCAAAATGTGCGTTAGAAATGGGTGTCTGGGGGGTGAGTATGTCCTACCGGAAAGCCTGCCCGCTCGTTGTTCTCCTCGCCTCCACGGTCGTTTGCGCGCAAGTTTCACATTCCGATCAAGTGCAGATCACGCCCCCGCTGGTGCGAGCTGTCGAACCGCCTTCGGCGGATGCAACCGCGGCCCAGCTTGAAGCGCAGGCTGATGGATTGCGGGCCGAAAAACTTTATCTCGATGCTCTCGATTACTATGACGCCGCACTTGCTAAAAAGCCAGACGATGCGCGCTTGCTCAACAAGATCGGCATTACGGAACTGATGATGCAGCGCTACAAAGAGGCGCGGAAGTCATTCGAGCGGGCCATCCGCAGCGACCGGGCATGGGCCGACGCCTACAACAACCTGGGTGTGGTTTTGTACGAAAACGGGAAATACAGTGCGGCGGTCAAGCAATATCAGAAAGCGATTTCGCATGATGATTCATCTCCCTCGTTTTTTGCCAACTTGGGAGCGGCGTATTTTTCGAAGCGACATTTTAACGAGGCCGTGGCCGCCTACCAGCATGCGCTCGAACTGGACCCTGAAGTCTTTGTGCGGTCTTCGCGCAGCGGCGTGCAGGCCCAATTGCCCAGCCCCGAAGACCGCGCGAGATACGACTACACTGTCGCCAAGCTGTACGCGAAGATGGGTTTGTCTGATCAGTCGCTCGAATATTTGCGCAAAGCGATGGAAGCGGGCTACAAGGATATGAAGGATGTCTACAAGGACACCGAGTTTACGCGGCTGCGAAAGGACCCGAGGTTTGCGGAACTCATGGCTACCAAGGCTACGGCGATCGCCGACTAGCCAGCGTTTTTTCAAAGTGATTTCGTTCGCCGCAAACGCCTGCGTGGCCGGGGCCAAAGTGCACCAGAAACAGTTTTCTGACTGGAAAGTAGCTGCGCAATAATTACAAAGCTTTACAAAATTAGACGGTACTAAGTTTGATTCTGGGGTTTAATCAGAATAAATACTCCTGAAAACAACAGGGTGAGTAAGGAGAAAC
>JASHRB010000204.1 GCA_030037575.1 Candidatus Sulfotelmatobacter sp.
GCTTGCCTTCGGTTCCCACTTCGCGGGCCACGCGCGTCACTTCGCCGGCGAAGGCGTTGAGCTGGTCCACCATGGTGTTGATGGTGTCTTTGAGTTCGAGAATTTCCCCCTTCACATCGACCGTGATCTTGCGCGACAAGTCGCCGCGGGCCACGGCCGTGGTCACTTCGGCGATGTTGCGCACCTGGGCCGTCAAGTTACCGGCCATCGCGTTGACCGAGTCGGTAAGATCTTTCCAGGTTCCGGCCACGCCGACCACGACCGCTTGCCCGCCCAGCTTTCCGTCGGTACCGACTTCGCGGGCCACGCGCGTGACTTCGGAGGCGAACGAGCGCAACTGATCGACCATGGTGTTGATGGCCTCTTTCAACTGCAAAATCTCGCCGCGCACATCGACCGTGATCTTGCGCGACAAATCGCCGCTGGCCACCGCGGTTGCGACTTCCGCGATGTTACGCACTTGGCCGGTCAAGTTGCTGGCCATCGAGTTCACCGAATCAGTCAAATCCTTCCAGGTTCCGGCCACGCCGGGCACCTGTGCCTGGCCGCCGAGTTTGCCGTCGGTGCCGACTTCGCGGGCCACGCGCGTGACTTCCGCGGTGAAAACGCCGAGTTGCTGAATCATGGTGTTCACAATATTGGCCGAGCGTAGGAACTCGCCTTCTAGCGGCCGGCCATCCACGTCCACGCGCACCGTCTGCGTCAGATTACCCTGCGCGACAGCCGCGATGGCGCGGGTCACGCCTTCGGTCGGGCGAAGCAAATCCTCCACCAGCGTGTTGATCGAGACTTCCATCTCGCCCCACGCTCCGTGGGATTCATGAAAGCGCGTGCGCTCGCGTGTCCGACCCTCCTTTCCCACCACTTGCCCAACCCGTTTCAGTTCCTCCGCCATTTGCTGATTCGCGGCCACGATGGCGTTGAAAGTGTCGGCAACTTTTCCGGCAAGCCCCACCCAGGAGCCGGGAAGTCGCACGGAAAAATCGCCGTCGCGCATGGTTTGCAAACCGGCCAGGATCACGCTCAGGTCCGCGGCATCCGGTTGAACCGTGAAGGTGGAACTCCCGTTGCTTTTGCGACTTTGACCCGATGAACCATTGGCGACGGCTATGGCGGAGCTCTCGCTGTTTCGTTTCATGTGCCTCTCCTCGGTCGAGGAAATCTCTGGGCTTGCGTCGGCGTTTGTCGCTGACCCTTAGGCTCACCCGTAGGTCATGCAGAAGGCGGATGTCCCCGGAAAGGTTGCCAAATCGACGAAAGCGCGCAAAGCTTCAGAAGATCCCTTAGTTGCACTTATATTTGGGTCGCCCCAAAAATCCACAGATCAAGGGTACCCGTGGGCGTTCACGAAAAAGACTCACATTGGTACCACGGAAAGGCCTACAATAACCCTAAGGTATTTCCTGTACAGATCGCTAGGCAATCAATTAAGGACAATGACCTTGCGCTCCGCGGTTATGGCGGTCCCAGCAAGCACTGCCCGCGACTCAATCGCAGTCTGCCGATCGTCGCTGCCTCTACCACCTGCACCAACTGCCAGCGATTCTGACAAAGTGTCGTCTATCGATAGCCGCCGCCGCTATTGCGATTCCGTGCCAGCTTGGGCATAATAAATGTTTGTCTTGAGCTCGCCGGACGCTTCCGGAATAAGGACATTTCCCCGTGTTAATGATTCGACTGGCGCGCGTTGGTGCGCGTAAACAACCGCATTACCGCATTGTGGTCATCGAGAAGGCGCGGGCGCGAAATGGCCGACCGGTAGAAGTGGTCGGAACGTACAATCCCCGCACTCATCCTGCAACCGTTCAGCTCAAACGCGAGCGGGTTGATTATTGGGTCTCGAAGGGGGCGCAGATGTCGGAGCGCGTGGGCAAGCTCTATTCCCGGCATGCGGCGGCGTCGGTAGCGTAAACCATGGCCGAAGCCGTTGCCGACATTCGCGCATTGATTGAGAAGATCGCCAAGTGGATGGTCGATGCTCCGGACGAGGTTTTTGTGGAGCATTTCGACGACGACGTGATCGAGCTGGAAGTGGCCGAAAACGACGTGGGAAGGATCATCGGCCGGCAGGGAAGAAATGTGCGTGCGCTGCGGGCTCTGTTAAATGCCGCCGGAGTGCGGGCACGCAAGCGATACCAGTTGGAAGTCATCGATTGAAGATCGAGCCTGATCAGGCCATTGAGCAAGCGGCGAAGGCAAAGCCGGGGCGGTCCGACGTATTCGCGATCCAAAAAAAAGTGACGGTTTCATCACCCTGGCTCGAGTCGTCAAAACGCAGGGTAGGCGCGGAGAAGTGGCTTGCCAAATTTTCAGCGCCGTGCCCGATCGATTTCGCGCCGGCATGAGGCTGCTGGCGCTCGATCCAGAGAGTCGCAGGCGCGAGCTCGAAGTCGAAGAGCTGTGGCCTCACCAAGGGCTGCTGGTTTTCAAGTTCGCCGGCGTGGATTCGATTTGCCGCGCGGAAACGCTGATCGGGTGCGAGCTGCAGGTTCCTTATAGCCAACGCTCCCCGCTGGAAGCAGGTTGGAATTACGTCAGCGATCTGGTGGGCTGTGCGGTGCTCGACCGTGATCGCGAAATTGGGCGAATCGAAGACCTGGAGTTTCGGGCGGGCGAAGCTCCCCTGTTGATGGTGAGAGACGTGGCTTGGAACTTACGGGAAATCCCGTTTGCCGAAGCTTACCTCGTGGGCATCGACCTCGAAGGGCAGCGAGTTCGCATGAATTTGCCCGAAGGATTGCTGGAGGTGAATGCTCCGCTGACGGCCGAAGAAAAGCGTGCACAGGCGCGCGCTGGACGCGGGAAGCTTTGATCCTCAGGCAAAGCCGGATGATGCGCTCGGTGAAGCCTTGAGCGGGGCAGTATTTTCTTGGGGGTTGGTTGATCGCCGAGAGCCGACCACGGAGAACGGACGACGTTTTTTCCGCGATGAAGGCCGACATCGTAACTATTTTTCCCGACTTCTTTCACGGGCCGCTCGATTACGGCATCACTCGACGCGCCCAGGAAATGGGCCTGGTGACGGTTCGGTTGCACGATCTGCGCGAGTTTGCGCATGATCGTCACCGCACCGTCGATGACCGCCCCTTCGGCGGCGGCGAAGGCATGGTGCTGAAGCCGGAGCCGGTGTTCGAGTGTTTGGATGGGCTGCACATCATACCGCGCGAAGAACGCATGGCCGCGCGGGCGCGCCAGTCCGTGATTTTGCTTTCCGCCCAGGGGCGGCGTTTTACCCAGCCAGTGGCCGCCGAGTTGGCAGCGCTCGAGCGCCTGGTTTTCATTTGCGGCCGCTATGAAGGCGTGGATGAACGGGTGGCCGACTGTCTCGCCGATCGTGAATTGTCCATCGGCGACTACGTTCTCAGCGGCGGAGAGCTGGCGGCTGCGCTCATTCTAGAGGCGGTTGTGCGCTTGCTTCCGGGCGCCGTTGGAAACCAAGCGTCGACGCAGCAGGAATCGTTCACCTCCAGGGCGGGCAAAGATGGGGGCGAACAGAACGCGCACCAAGCGGATGCGAGCGGCGCGGATTCGACTTGCGGCTCCAATGGATTGCTGGATTATCCGCATTACACCCGGCCGGCGCTATTTCGCGGCTTGGCTGTTCCGGGAGCGCTGTTGACCGGCAATCACGAAGAAATCCGGCGATGGCGCCGGCAGCGCGCGCTCGAAAAAACCTTGCGAAACCGCCCCGACCTGCTCGAAGGTGCGCTGCTGACCGAGGAGGAAAGAGACTTTCTGGCCGATCTGAAAAACTACGGATAGAGCCGGACCAGCTCCGGGCACGGGAAAAAGCGCGGCCGGACAAGGCAGATGAGAGAAACCAAACATAGGAATTAAGTTTTCAGAATTCGAAAAAGGATCAATCACCATGTCGAACCTTGTTATTGAAAAGCTGCTGGCCAAGACTCGCCGCACTGACATCCCCGATTTTCGTTCCGGCGACACCGTTCGGGTGCACGTCAAAATTAAAGAAGGCGATAAAGAGCGCCTGCAGGCTTTTGAAGGGGTGGTGATCAAGCGCGATCGCGGTCCGCAGGCAAGTTTCACTGTACGCAAGATCAGCTTCGGCCAGGGCGTAGAGCGCATTTTCCCGGTCCAGTCGAAAGTCATCGACAAGATCGACGTCGTGCGCTCCTCCAAGGTTCGCCGCGCGAAGCTCTATTATCTGCGCAATTTGAAGGGTAAGGCGGCCCGCCTGCGCGACGTGGAATGAGCCAGGCCCCTATTTCTCCGGCGCTGCCGTGGGCAGGCGACGACGGCCGGAGGTCTATGCCTGTCCCGCGGCCGGTGCGGCGCTGACTTCGCGATCCCGGAAATCGGCGCCCTGGGGCGTGCGAAGATTCTGCACAACGCATGCGACACACGGCCATCTCCCGGGCGAATCTCCTCCACGCCCCTGGCCGGCTCGCCGATTCCGAAGCAGACTCGATTGCCCGCGTTTCAGCATCCAGAAACTCTCGACTTGCGTGAATTGGCAAGGGGAGTGAAGATGTGGACATAGCGCTACCTTCATGCCTTCCCGTTCAAAAACTTCTGCCCAACTGGCTCTGTCTCCAGCCGCAGCCAAATTGCGCCTGCTAAAACGGTTGCGCTGCACGCTTCGTTACGAGAAAAAAGCGTGGGCCTCAGGAGCGGCGATGGTGGCCGGGGTAGACGAGGTGGGCCGCGGATCGCTGTTTGGTCCCGTGGTCGCGGCGGCGGTAATTCTTGATCCTGGCTATCGCCTTCGCGGCCTGCGCGATTCCAAACTGCTGCCGGCGGAGCGGCGGGAAGCGCTGGCGCCGCGCATTCGGGAACACGCCATGGCCTGGGCCGTCGCCTGTGTCGACGCGGCGCGCATCGATCAAATCAACATTTACCACGCTTCGTGTCTGGCCATGCGCGAAGCCGTCATGCGGCTGAAACCGGCAGCCGATCATCTGCTCATCGACGCCGTGCGCCTGGATTGCGAACTGCCGCAACATGCCATCATTCACGGCGACGCGCTCTCCGCCTCGATTGCCGCCGCCTCGATTCTTGCGAAAGTCGAGCGCGACCGCATTCTGTGCGAGTGGGACGCCGTGTTTCCCCAATATGGGTTGGCTTCGCATAAGGGCTACAGCACGCCGCAACATCTCGCCGCTTTGCAACAATACGGTCCAACGCCGCTGCACCGGCAATCGTTCGCTCCCGGGTGGAGCCATCCGGTGCAGCAGGAAGCCTTCGATTTCGATTTGTAGCGCGCGCGTTGTCTGCTCGGCGCCGGCCCATCTCTGGGGCTTGCGCCGAGTCCGAGGCCCCGCCGAAACTTGCCTGTTTCCCCGATCCGGATTCCGATTTACAATGCAACTGCCCGGCAACTCCGGGTACCTGAATTCTGAGCGGGCTTTTAACACACTCTCAGGGTAGCGGATGGCAACGACGAGAACCGACCCCAAGCTGTCGGTCGCCAGCAGCGGCAAGAAATCCGGTCACTACGACGGGATGACGCGCGAACAACTGGTCCAGGCCTACCGCATCATGTACGCCTCCCGCCGCATTGACGACCGGGAGATCCTGCTCAAGAACCAGCAGAAAATCTTTTTCCAGATGTCGGGGGACGGTCACGAGGCCATCGGCGTCGCTGCCGGGATGACGCTAAAGCCTGGTTACGATTGGTTTTATCCCTACTACCGCGATCGTTCCGTCTGCCTGGCCTTGG
>JASHRB010000205.1 GCA_030037575.1 Candidatus Sulfotelmatobacter sp.
GTCGACGCGAGCGAAGGGCCGCTGCCGCAAACGCGGTATGTGCTGGGCAAGGCGCTCGAAGCCAAACTGCCGCCGATTGTTGTGATCAATAAAATCGACCGGCCGGATGCGCGGGCGCAGGATGTGCTGAACCAGATTTACGATTTGTTCATCGACCTTGACGCCAAGGAGGATCAGCTCGATTTTCCCATCCTTTATACAAATGCGAAGCAGGGAACGGCCTCGACTGAAATGAGCGGCGGGAGCGAAGATTTGCGTCCGCTGTTCGACGCAATTCTGAAAACCATACCTCCGCCGAAAGGCGATGCGGCGGGCGCCTTGCAGATTCTGGTGGCCAATCTGGATTACAGCGATTATCTTGGGCGGCTTGCGATTGCACGCGTGTTCAACGGAACCATGCGTACCGGAGAAGATGTTGCCATCGCCAAGCGCGATGGGTCGCGCGAAAAAACCAAGATCACGAAGTTGTTTTCTTTTTCCGGGTTGAAGCGGACGGATATTACGGAAACCACGCTCGGCGATATTGTTGCGGTTGCCGGGGTGGAAGGAATCACGATCGGCGAGACCATTACGGATGTAGAAAATCCGGCGCCGCTGCCGCCGATTGTGATCGATGAACCGACCATCGCGATGACTTTCACGGTGAACACCTCGCCATTCGCGGGGCGCGAAGGAACTTACGTTACCTCGCGCCACTTGCGCGAGCGGCTGGAGACGGAACTGCTGACCAACGTTTCGCTGCGCGTGGAAGAAATGGGAACGACGGATTCGTTCAAGGTGATGGGCCGTGGCGAATTGCAGCTTTCGATCACCATCGAAATGATGAGGCGCGAAGGTTATGAACTGATGGTCGGCAAGCCTGAGATTGTGACTAAGCGCGTGGAGGGCAGGCTGATGGAACCGGTCGAGCATTTGACGGTCGACGTGCCGGAGGAATTTGTCGGCGTGGTGATGGAGCAGCTGGGATCGCGAAAAGCCGAAGTCGCCAACATGCACAATCACGGATATGGACGCGTGCGCATTGAATTTCGCGTGCCCAGCCGCGGACTGATCGGGTTGCGCAGCCAGTTGCTCACCGACACGCGAGGGACGATCGTGATGAATTCCCTGTTCGATGGATACGCCGAATGGCAAGGAGAGATTCCGCATCGGCTGACGGGAGCGCTGATCGCTGATCGCCCGGGGGTTTCGACTGCATATGCGTTGTGGGGATTGCAGGAGCGAGGCGAACTCTTTGTCGGGCCGGGAGTCGCTCTGTATGAAGGAATGATCATTGGCGAAAACGCCAAAGACGATGACTTGGACGTCAATGCCGTGCGGGAGAAGAAGCTGACCAACATGCGCGCCTCGACGGCCGACGAAGCAATTCGACTGGTGCCCTTCCGGCAATTGAATCTGGAGCAGGCGATTGAGTTTATTGCCGAAGACGAATTTATTGAAATCACTCCCAAGTCGCTGCGGCTGCGAAAGAAAATCTTGCAGGCGAATAGGCGCAGGAAGAACGCCAAAGAAACGGTGGAGGAAAGTGAAGCGCGCTCGTAAGAGCGAGAATACAGCCTGCGACCGCCGGCTGCGCATGTTGCTTGTGCCCTGCAGTTGCGGGGCGATGTTTGCCGTCGCAGAGAACTACGACCGACAGGGAACAGCCTGGAGCCGTTACTTGATTTGTCCGAAATGCGGCAAGCGACACGATCCCAAGCATCGTTTGCTGCGAGTGGGGTATCACCGGGAAGGTTATTGGCGCGTGGATGAGTGCTAGGCCTGCAAGACCGGTCGGCCATGAATTCGTAGTCAGGTCAGTCCATGAGCGAGGTTCCCATCCGTTACCAGGTTTTGACAGCGGATTTGCACAAACCTGCTATACTTCTGCCCGCATTTGACTGTTCGCCAGCTCCGGTCCCGATTTCCAGGTGTTGCGACCTGCCAGTCCGCCGCGTCGAGCTTGCACTTCGACAGCTCAATGCAGAGGCGACCTGTGAAGAATATTTTCGTTGGCAACCTGAGCTTTAACACTTCCGAAGACGATTTGCGGCAGATGTTCGAGGCATTCGGGCCGGTGGATCGCGTGAGCATCATGACCGATCGCGACACGGGCCGCTCGCGCGGCTTCGGCTTTGTGGAAATGACGAACAACGAGGACGGCGAGAAAGCGATTACGGCGTTGAATGGCTCGCAGGCCGGCGGACGCACGCTCAATGTGAACGAAGCGCGGCCGAAAACCGACCATGGCGGAGGGCGCGACCGTGGCCGGGGCGGAGATCGGGGCGGACGGGACCGTGGCGGACGCGACCGCTGGTGAGTGGGTGGTCGGACTGTTGGTTAGTCACCCGCAGTCTGATTTCCTCTGCTCTGATCATGCTTTCAACCTCCTGCCGAGCTATCGTTTTCGCCTGCGTCCGGGAGGGTGCCCCGGAATTGCCCATGTGATGGTCTGCACGGATGATCCATTTGTTCGATTCAGGGCGGCTCGGACAATCTCCAGGACCGGATGCTGATACGGCATGGCAGCTCTGACATCTTTAGGCCCCATTATCCTCATTACCGCCGCCAGATTGCCGCTATTGCTTAGGACCCCTCGTCCCGTAATCGTGTCGTGCGCAATACGTCCCAATCCAGGTTTTCCGTACGGATACGATAAGGCTCTCTCAGGTTCCTCATTCCCGTGTCCCCTGGTGAGAATAATGAAGTGCCGAAACCGCTTGAACATCTCCGGTTTTCAGTCGCAGGATTTAGCAGCGGTCAGTAACTTCTCTTCCGCATTATCGCCAGCCTTAGGTTGCGTCCCTACTCCGGCCGCAGCTTGAATTGGGGAGCTTGATGAGGAGATTCCACTCTTTTCCCTTCTGGAGCCTCCGGCGCAAGATTCAATAATGCGCAGTTTAAGTTCGCAGCTGAACCACCGAAAGCGAGCACCTCCACGTGGTCCTTAAGGTTATGTGGTCAAGACGCACGGCTGCGATGGATGTGCCCGACAGCAGTCGCCAGCCATTTGCGCAGTATTTTTTATGTTGTTCGCCAGACCTCCTGATCCGAACCGGGTCGCGAGCTCCTGCAGCCGGAAGCCTTGCGGGCTCGTTTCCCCTGGCTCGGAGAACTACGGGCGCCCGAGACCTGCGGCCAGCGTCTTTACCATCGTGCCGTTAGCGTCGTCGTCCTTAAAGGCCCAGACAAAAGCCTCGCCCAGTCCTCCCGAGACACGAAAATCAACATACCGGGCCTTAGACCATGCCACTTCTGGATTGTCGTAGGTCCAAAAAGTGAGACTAGAAGGATCGTAGATCCATTGCGCGATGCGAACCGGATCGTAGAAGTGCTCGAAATCCGGGAGACTTCCCAGGGTAAGAAATGTGGCCACTCCGGGGGTTTCGAGACTGTCTCCGGCGGGCGACGGAGCCGGTCCCGTTGAAGTTTGATACAAGCCGCCATTCACGTTGGGAACTCCGGTCCAGCCATACCCATAGAGAGGGACGCCAAGCACCAATTGACGAGCCGGTACACCGGCCGCCAGGTAGGCGCTGACCACAGCATCGACGAACAGGCCCTGGCCAAAGTTGGGGTCTTGCGGCGAGTCGAAAAGCGATGCGGCATCGTTGGTCACCGTCTCCCAGGTGCCGTTCAAGTCATAGCCTTGCAGGTTGAAGAAATCGAGCAGCGTAGCGACGTTGTGCAGGTCGATGTTGGAATAGTTCTGGGAGCCGGCGGGCGCAAAGATGGTCAGGAGATACTGACGATGGTTGCTTTCGCCGAGCGCATCGAGTTGTTTGCGGAATTCCTCGAGCAGCAGCGTGAAATTGCGCTTGTCGGCCGCACTGGGGAACTCCCAGTCGATATCGATGCCGTCAAATAGGTTGGCGGCGGAGATCCCGTCGGCAATGTTGCCTTTGATGAACAGGTCAATGCAGGATGCCGCCAACTTTGAACGTAATGCGGGCGTGCTCGCAGCATAGGCGAAACCCGCAGCGTTCGTAGCCGAGGAGCCGCCGAGCGAGATCACGATCTTCAGCTCGGGGTGGAGCTGCTTGAGCTGCAACAAGGCCGCAAAGTTTCCATACAAAGGTCCGGGATAGGCTTGTCCATTGACGCTTGGCAGGTAAGGGTCTTGATAATCCGCCCAGGTGTCAGCCAGTTGGCATTGGGCGTTGGCGGCGCCGGTGGTGGGCGCGACGTTGCCGAAGGCGTACAGAAGGTGCGAGAGGCGGTCGGCGACGCCATTGGCTTGGAGATTGGCGACGTTGTAGTTCGCGGCGTAAATGCTCCACTCCTCAAAATAGCCAGAGACAATTTTGCCTGGGTGGCCGTCGCCGGCTGGCGCGTCGTCCGCCAGACTGCGCGCGCCGTGTCCGACGAGCACGGCGAGAACCAATCCGCAAGACAAAACATGCCACATGCGCTTACCGAAAGTAGGTTTCATGGGGGTCCTCTTCGGGCTGAAAATGAGAAACCGGCGCAGTATAGATCTCTATAGCACTTTGCGCAAGTGTACGGCATTTTTCATTGATCTGTCGAAATCTCGCTTAACTGTTATATAGCACTTGCGACCGCCGCCAGCACCGGAATCCGGCCCGGCATCGTGAAGTGCAAGCCGCCGTCCGGCTGGTGTATACCGGGGGCGACCAAGCTATCGTGCGGGCGGGTGATTCCGACAAAAGCGAGATGAAGAAAGTGGCTGAGCGCATCGTTAACGAGATGCTAAAGCACCGGCGTTGGACAATGCCCGCGGGGAGCGCCCTGGGCGATCATTTCCGCCAGCTTTGCGAGCTCTGTGCTTATTTCCTTCCATACTGCCTGCCCCAGTTGCTCCGCTTATCGTATTCCCTTTGCAGGCAGCATCCGAGGCGAACAGCGATACGATGCTAAGTCATGCAGAACTGTATAATTAGCCGCGTGCGCCCGTAGCTCAGATGGATAGAGCGATTGCC
>JASHRB010000016.1 GCA_030037575.1 Candidatus Sulfotelmatobacter sp.
CCGTTTGCGCCATGGCCAGCGCGACATCGACGTTGCCGCCCTGCTGCAACATTACATAGGCAAGATTGTTCGAGGCCAGCGGATTGTTGGGTTGAATGTTCAGCGCCTGCTGGTACATGCTTTTCGCCTGGTCCCAGTTAGCCTGCGATTCATACATCATGCCGGCGAGAATGTAGAAGGAAATCTCTTTGGGATGATCTTTAATCGACTGTTGATAGGTGGCAAGCGCCGCACTCGTCGAACCCTCCGCAGCCTGCGTTTGGGCCAGCTTCATCAGCGCATCGGAGTTGTTCTTATCGAGCTCGATCGACTTATGGAACGCGGCGTCGGCCCCGGCAAAGTCCTTTTTCTCGAATAGATCCGTTCCCAGCAAATCGTAAAATCCGCTGCTGTTGGGAGTTATGGCAATCTGCGCTTTGGCCGCCGCGATTGCCTGGTCTGGCTGTTTCTGCGCGAGGTAGGCATTCATCAAACCTTGCAATGCATCAGTCGAGGCCGGGTCGTGATCGAGCGCCTGCCGGTAGAACTTGATCGCAACCGCGTATTGTTTTTCGAGTTGATGAAGATTGCCCATCTGCACATAAGGCGCCGGGCTTGTCGGAGCCACCTCCGCCGCTTTGCGCATGTCCTGCTCGGCGGCGGGATATTTTTTGGCGTTGCTCTCGGCCAGCGCCCGAGCCAGATAGCCATCCGGCGAATTTGGCGAGCCTTGAATGATCTGTTCCGCGGTCTGCGCGAGCCCGTCAAAATCTCCCTGTTGCAGTTGCAGGTTGGCCAAGGCTCGCTGCGCATCGGTGATATCGGGCCGCAACCTAACTGCCTGCCGCAGTTCCGATTCCGCCTGCGCGCCGTTGTTCTGCGCTTCGTAGGCCAGGCCCAGCTGATAGTGCGCCACGCCGTTGTTGGGATCGTTCTTGATTGCTTGCTGGAATGAATCGACCGAATCATTGACATCGCTTTGCCGCAGTTGAACCTCGCCGCGAAACACCAGCGCATCCGCCTCGTTCGGAGTCGCCTTGAGTATTTCGTTGTTCAGCCGGGCGGCTTCATCGAGGCGGTTCTTCAGAATCAGCAGCTGAATGTAATTTTTCTTGACCTGCAAATCCTTGGGATGATCGTGATAAACCGCGCCGTATTCCTCCGTGGCCTGGTCGAGGTCGCCGTCGGCGAAATAGAAATCGCCCAACATGCGGTAGCCTTCGGAATTATCCGGGAACCTGTTTTTCGTCTCCTTCAGAAAAGCGATCGCATCCTGCTTCTTGCCTTCCTGCATCAGCAGGCGAACGTACGCCGCATCGGGCGACGGATCTTTGGGATCAACATCCATGGCATGCTTGAATTGCTGCTCCGCCTCTGGAAATCGGCCGCGGCCCTGGTAGAAGCCTCCGAGCGCAAGTTGCGCGCTCATATCCTTGGGGTCGAGTTGCCCGGCTTTCTTCAGGTTGATCTCAGCTTGATCGGGCTGGTTCGCTCGCAGTTCGAGTACGGCCAGGTTCAAATAGGAGTCTGCATTGTTGGAATCGGCGGCAACCGCCTTTTCTGTCTCTTGCAGCGCTAAATCCAGATTTCCCTGCGCGGCATACAGATTTGCCCAAGCCAAATGCGTTTGCGCGCTATCCGGCTGCTTTTCATGCAGAACGTCCAGGTGCGACTGGGCCTGCTTCAGATCGCGCGCCGAAATCAGCAAATTCGCCAGATCAGCCTGAGCAACGTAGTTGTCAGGAGCGAGATCGGTGGCCCGGGAAAGCTCCGCGTAAGCGCGGTTATAGTCTTTCAGTTTGAGAAAAGCCTCTCCCAACTGAAAATGTGCCGCGCCAAATCGCGGATCGATCTGGACCGCGTTGGCATATTGAATGATGGCTTCGCGCAACTTTCCCTGGTCGCGATAGCGATTGCCACTCTCGAGAAATTTCTGCTTGCGCACATTGGGATCACGGTTGCAACCGGTAAACAAGAAAGGGACAAGAAATGCAACGGCCAGCAAGCGGAGCGCAACGGAACGGCTCATTTTTTCTCCCGGAAAAGTGCGCGCGCACACCATGACAAACTTTTGGTCAATACACCACAAGGTACTGCAATCACGGGGCGCAAATAAAGTTACTGCGGTCATAGATTGGTTTTTCGCCGCCGCTTTTTCAAACTACCTGATGTCCGAGTACACAGGCGAAAAAATCTGGGGCTGCCCGAATTTCGCGTCGCGCGCTCAGTGCAAGCCAAATACGGCCGTTTGTGTATGCGGTGGCGTGCTCGGCATCGTTTTCCCCCTGTGACTCGAATAATTCCCGGCGGCAAATGCAGCCGCGGTCTTTGCTTCCACCGGCCTCGTCATAGAGACGCAAGGGTGATTCTCGGCAGCCAGCGGTAAAGAGTTTTGTCTTCGCGAACCAAACCCGGCAGCAGATGCTCGGGGTGATGACCGGAGACCCATAGCGGCTGGCCTGGTAGCACGAAAATCGTAGGCTGCGCCTTCTCGCTGTACCCTTCAAACATCTTCCGCTGCGCTTCCGGCTGACGCGCGTATCGTTAGTCTCGCTCTTCCGCGGCTGGCGCTCTCCGCTGGCTGCGCTTCCAATACAAATATCCCGGCACGCCGATGAGCACTATGGCCGTTCCCCAAAAGGCCTCGGTCGGCCGCGTGATGATTGTGTTCAGGGTCCACGCTGAGCCGGCCAGAACATAAATCGCGGGCAGCCACGGATATCCCGTGCAGCGATACAGCCGCGGAATCTCCGGCCGCTTCCAGCGCAGCAGAAACATTCCGATCACCGTCAACGTGTACGACAGCACCATGCCGTAGATCACGTAAGTGTAGAGCTGATCGTAGCGTCCGCTTACCGTCAGCAGCGCGGCCCAGATTCCTTGCCCAATCAGGCTGAAGGCAGGCGTCCGCCACTTGGGATGAATCTCCCCCATGCGCTTGAAGAACACTCCATCCCGCGCCATGGCGAGATAAACTCGAGCGCCTGAGAGCGTGCAGGTCGCCGCTGCGCTGAAACAAGAAACCGCAATCATCAATGAAAGCCAAACGGCCGCGCGCGCAGAAAATAGTGCTGCTGCAGCCGCGTGCGCGATGGTCTCATGCCTCGCAATCTCGCTTGTCGGCAAGGCATAGAGATAAGCCACATTCATCGCCATGTAAATCGCGCCCACCACCAGCACTCCGAGAACCATGCCGAGCGGCACATTGCGCCGCGGATCTTTTACTTCTCCCGCCACCCAGGTGATGTAAACCCATCCGTCATAAGCCCAGAACACGGCGATCAGTGCGACCCCCATGGCCGAGATCAAATGGACAGGATGAAGTCCCATGCCGAGGCTGGCGCCGTGCGAACGGAAGTGCGACCAATCGCCTTTGCCGATGGCAAGACCGAGCAGGACAAACGCCGCCATGGCGGCGAATTTGGTCCAGGTGGAAAGATTCTGCAGGAGTGCACCCCAGCGCAGGCCGATCACGTTGACGTAAGTGACGAAAGCGATGAGGACTAAAGCGAAGACATGAGCGCGAGTGACGGCAATTCCGGCCACTGCGAAGAGGATGTGCCCTTGCGAGACCAGCGGAAAAACGTTGCCCGTGTAAGCCGCCGCGGCGACGGCCAGGGCCGCGATCGAGCCGCCATTGGCCACGGCGAACAACATCCAGCCGTAGAGGAAAGCGATCAGGTCTCCGTAGGCTTCGCGCAGATATACATATTGGCCGCCCGACTCCGGGAACATCGATCCCAACTCGGCGAACGCGACACATCCGAAAAGAGAGATGACGCCGCCGACCACCCACACACCCAAAAACAGCAGAGGCTGGGGCAAAGGCCCGGCAATGTCTTTGGCGGTTAAAAAGATCGAGGAGCCTATGATCCCGCTGACCAACAGCAAAACGGAATCAAGCAGACCGAGCCCGCGGATAAGAGTTGGCGGATCGGACTTTGTTTTCGAACTTCCGGCGGAGGATTCGGGCGCTAGGAGAATAGGATCCATTATCCAATTCCCAGTTCGTCGGGAGATTCCAGCGGCGTGCCGCAGCGCCGGCAGATCACAGCCGAACAATCGCCGCAGGTCAGAGGGTCATTCACTTCTTTGGCACAGTTGGGGCAGTAGAGCGGACCGGGCGATGGACGAGGGTTGTCGGGCTGAGCCGCCATACGCAGAAGAACTGTACCATACGTTTGGCCGCAGAGAACGGCGCGCGTCGCCTGTTCCTTGCCCACGCCGGCCACCAAACCGGGCCGCCGCGTCATAACCTCCGTAGATTCGGAGCAAAATGTGGTGGTGTGCTTGGACGATCACTTTATTCGCCGGTGGGCGGGGGCGATCGATGATCGGAAAGACCTGATCGCCCATGGATACGCGGTGCCGGTCACCTTCGATGGCGCGATCCCGTTCACCGACAGCCTCATCTCAGTCGGAGGCAAAAACGGTTCCGCCTATTTTGTGCTCGATTTCCGCGCGCAGTATGCCGGTGTGCAGCCCTGATGGATTGGTCGCCGAGACCGGCCTCCAATCCATCACCGACAACGGGCATGCCTCCAGGGCGATAAAATATTCGCATGGCGGAAAAACCCCTCACTCCTGACGAAATCCTTCAGCAAGAGTTCAATCGGTGGGCCGCGGCCGGCGAAGGTGCGAAGATGGAGCAGCACCACCTCGACATCACTTCGAAAACCATCCGCCGCATGGGACTGCGACCGGGCGAACGCGTGCTCGATCTCGGCTGCGGCTCAGGATGGGCAACCCGATTGCTGGCTCGGCTGGTGGGCGAAGGCCCCGATGGTTTCGGCCAGGTCGTCGGCCTTGACGTTTCCGACGAGATGATTCGCGAAGCGCGCGCCGCTTCGAAGGATTTCGAAAACGTGCTCTACGTCTGGGCATCGTCTGAGAAAATTCCCTGGGAGGAAAACTTCTTCGATAAAGTCCTCTCCGTGGAATCGTTCTACTACTACGCCGATCAGAATCGCGCGCTGATGGAGCTTTTTCGCGTGATGGCGCCACGGGGCAGGTTATTCATTCTTATCAATCTCTATCAAGACAATCAATACTCGCTGCAATGGGTTGACAAGCTCCAGGTCCCGGTTCATGTCCGCTCAGCCGCAGAGTATGTCGATCTGCTCAAGAAACACGCGTTCGAAAATGTGGAAGCAGTTCGCGTCCCCGACGACACGCCCACCCCCGACGATTACAAAAGCAAATCCTTCCACAGCCTTGAGGATTTGCGAGCGTTCAAGCGTGAAGGCGCGCTATTGCTCATGGCATCGAAGCCCGATCTGCGTACGCCCGCACCGGGATATACGATTTACTAAGCCGTTTTCCTCCGGGCTTCAGTAAGCAGGTAAACGCCTAGGATCGCGATCACGGGTTCGATGGGATGGCGATAACGCTGCCCAGGGTACACGACATAGTAGACCGCCGGATAAAGCAGAATCAGCCAGAATAGCAGCCATGCGCCCGGTCTGCGCTGGCGTAACGCCCGCGCCAATCCCCAAAACATCAGCACCGACGAGGCAAGAAACAAAGAATTCTTCATCTGCGCCAGCCACCAGATTTGCGCCAGCCGCGGCGGTCCCGCCCAGAAATAAATGAATCGCTTCACGCATAACCCGGCAAAGCGCGGATAATCGGCTTCCATGTAATTGAGCGCCGACCGCTTACGGTTTTCGATATATCCCCATTCGCCCCAGGCCTGATATTGCCGCATTGCGTACATATCCTGCGTGGGGTGCAGGTATTGCATCCATGTTCCGTCAGCGCCAGTACCATTGCCCAAACGAAGTTCGGCGCCCAGATTGTCGCGAATGAAAATAAATTTGCCGAAGGTTCGATAGTTGCGTGCGGTCCACGGAACGACGGAGGCAATGAAAACCACCGACGACAAACAAACGCCCCTGAGCGATGGCTTACGCAACTTGGCCCTTCGATACCACGCCCACAATCCCGCGGCCGGCAGAAATGCAATCAGCACGGTGCTATTCAGCGCCGCAACGCCCCACAGCAAGCCGAACTCGGCCCACGGTCGCAATCCTTCGCGCGCTTCGGTCGTCAGCGCCAGCCACACGATGGTCGTCATCAGCAGCGCCGATAAGCTCGTCTCCCACACCCAGCGCGTGCACCAGAACATCACATATGGAAGCAACGCCCAGGTCCAGGCCGAGCCAACCGCGACTTTCTCCGAAAAAATTCTTCGCGCTACCAGAAAAATCGGGACGCATGTCAATGCAGAAAAAATGCAGTTAATCGTGAGCAGCACAAACGCCGAGGTGCGCGAGTAAATTCCAAAGATGTGAAAAACGGCGGCGATCAAATAGGGATAAAGCGGAGGCTCCCACGCCGTTGGCCCGGTCGGCGCCCCGAAGGGATCGCTGAAGCCCCGCCCCGAGGCAATGGCCGCGCCAATGCGTCCCATCTCCCAGCCGAAGCCAAAATTGTTGTCCGCCGGTTTGAACTTGTACGTGTGGCCGAGGATGATCCACCCCAGGCGTAAGACAAGCGCGATCGAAACCATCCAAAAGAATGAGGTCCGAATGCGCACCCACTTATCCAAGAGCCGGTACAGAGCGCCGGTACGGCTCGCAGCCGCCGCGGATTGTGCATCCATGAATATCTATTTGTAGCTGAGTGAGAGCAGAGCGGCAACCTGTTCGCCGGGCACGACCCTGAACTAATTCGTCAGGTTGTAAATCAAGCCGTAAGGATCTTTTCCATAGCACCTGGGAAAATCCGGCTGGTCCTTGACGATCTCACAGTCGGCTTTCACCAGCCGCAGCTTAGCCCCCCGCACCGCTACGCCACCAAGGCGGCCGCAACATGCCGCAAGGCTGAACCGGGGTAGTATGATCAAAGCATCCTCCGGCTATAATACTCGGCTGAGGATCACCCCGATGGGCTGGCTGCAAAATAAATTCGAGAAGAATTTCCTCATCACCACGGTGGATTACGTTTTCAACTGGGCACGCAAATCCGCCGTTTGGCCGATGACATTCGGTCTGGCTTGCTGTGCCATTGAAATGATCGCCTCATCCACGGCGCGCTTTGACATCGCACGTTTCGGCTCGGAAGTGTTTCGTCCCAGTCCGCGGCAAAGCGATCTGATGATTGTTGCCGGTACCGTAACCTTGAAGATGGCCCCGGTGGTGAAGCGGATTTATGACCAGATGCCCGATCCGAAGTGGGTGATCTCCATGGGCGCGTGCTCATCGGTCGGCGGCCCATTTAACACTTATGCGGTGTTGCAGGGCGTCGATAAAATCGTCCCCACGGATGTTTACGTCACCGGATGCCCGCCGCGTCCGGAAAATCTT
>JASHRB010000206.1 GCA_030037575.1 Candidatus Sulfotelmatobacter sp.
ACTCGGGGCCGTTGTGATTCGCTAAATCTTCAACGTATGAAACTTTCATTCACAACACCTTGCCGGTTTAACCGGCGCACGGAGGAGAAATGAATTCGTTGGACTCCCAAAGTCAGGTTCCGGAGCGGCACCGTCGAAAAGACGACGGAAATAACTTAGTGAGACCGTGGGTTTGCTGTCGGTTCCTCGAACAAGCACAGCTTGTGCTCCTACAAAATAGTCGGCCGTAGCATCTCGTGTACTGCTCGTCGTAAAGTGAGCGATTGGCTCAATCGAGGTAAGCAACTCAACTCGCGGGCTGACCGTAAGCTTCATTACATTGATCAGGCTGCAACGCGATTTGAACTCAGGCGAACTCTGCGCTCCTGCAAAACCGGTTTCAAATTGCAGGTAGCCCACGGGAGTCAGCGTCGCTGGCGTCGAAATTGTGGGTCGTCCTGGATTCGCTTCGATGTCGCTGGAAAGTTGAGCTTGAGCATAAACTACCCTTTGCGGACCACACCAAACCATCAAGAACAGCGCCGATTTACGGGTCACGAGGCCTTTTGCAAATCCCATAGCGTTCTTGAATACCTCACCGCCCGATATCCGTACCGCTTCAGCGCGAATCGAAGCGGTACGGATGCAATGGGGGGGTAGAAGTTGAGTTTTAACGCCACCTGCCCGATGCGGGCTGGAGCCGCTTTGAGCACATCGCCGAATGTTGCGTCGTTGATGTCTCCATCGACCGAGCCGTTCGGATAGAACTGAGCGTGGTTGAAGGCATTGAAGCCCTCAAAGCGGAACTCCAGCGTCTTCGTTTCTGTGATTTTGGTCAGCTTGTGAAGGGCAAGATCGAAATTGTTGATTCCAGGTCCGTAGAAAAACCGCCGCTTGGCGTTTCCCTGCGTTCCGAGGGCATTCGGAGTGAAGAGCGCGGTGTTGAAATAGGGCTTTCCATTGCGGGGATTGTGATTGATCTCGAGATTTCCGGGAGTGTAGTTGGGCAAATCGATACTGACCGAGTTCACACCGTTGTTCTGAACATAGACCAGCGCGTTGTCGCCAAAGCTCATGAATGTGACAGGCAACCCGCTGGCAAAACGAGTGATACCCGACAGAGCCCATCCATTAGTCCATCGATTGGTACGTCCTGAGAGCTTTGCGACAGGAAGTTCGTAGTTGTAACTCACGACGAAGTTTTGCTTGATATCGAATGCCGATGGCGCGTACTCCATCCGGTAGTTGTAGGGGTAGACTTGCTCCTGAATGCTGGACGCCCAATCGAGCGACTTGCCATAGGTACGCGACTGGAACCGCAAGGAGACCGTACCGGCATTCGTCGACACCTTTATTGAAACGGAAGGCACTGCCGGTCTTCAGTTCGCTTATGACAAGGACGAGGCCAGCACCGGTAAAGTCGCCTGACAATCGGTACGCAGAAACGGGATTCGCCGCTTCTGCTAAAGACCTCGCGTGAGGCTTGAAACGTCGGTCTCGCAGCCACATCCAAAAAACATGAACTTGCACCTGGAAGATAAACGGGCTGTCGTCACTGGAAGTACAGCTGGTATCGGTTTTGCGATTGCCAAAGTGCTCGCCAGCGAAGGTGCCTCCGTGGTTGTCAATGGCCGGACGGAACAGCGGGTCGCCGAAGCGATCGACAAACTTCAAGCCGCGGGGGTTCGAGGCAAACTGGACGGGCTAGCTGCAGATGTTGGAACAGCCGAAGGGACAAGGAAACTCACGGATTCATTTCCTGACGTGGACATCCTTGTGAACAACGCTGGGATCTTTGAAGTCAAACCGTTTGAGCAGATCGACGACGATGACTGGAGGGATTTCTTCGAAGTGAATGTTTTGAGCGGAGTGCGACTTAGTCGGCATTACCTTCGCGGAATGAAAAGCCGCAATTGGGGCCGGATTGTATTCATTTCAAGCGAGAGTGCCGTGCAAATTCCTGCTGAAATGATTCACTATGGAATGACGAAAACGGCGATGCTCGCTGTCGCGCGGGGCTTGGCCGAAACGACAGCGGGTACCAGTGTTACGGTGAATTCAGTTTTGCCAGGCCCCACTGCGTCGGAAGGAGTCGAGAGCTTTGTACAGGGACTTGCAGCCCAGCAGAAGACTAACATTAGCACAGTGCAAGACGAATTCTTTCGCACCATGCGCCCATCCTCGCTCTTGAGGCGCTTTGCTACTCCTGACGAAGTTGCCGCGATAGTCGCTTTTGTCTGCAGCCCCTTATCCTCCGCAACAAACGGAGCAGCGCTGCGAGCCGACGGAGGAGTTGTGCGATCCATTCTGTGAGCAAAACTCGGTTGCAAGTTTGCCGCTTCGCCCAACGGCAGACTCCTCGACGACAGACAAGTGGAAAGTTGGGATGGGACTAGATATCTGAGAAGCGGCTCGCAAGTGAAAACTTCAGACGGCTAGCTGACATTCCATCAGCCCTCAAGGTCGCCGCAGGCCAGCAGTACAGTTCTTTGCAAGCGTCAATGTGCCGACGGTGTGCCTGAATTCCGGAAACGGACGAAACAACATCGTGCTCAAGACCCCCAGGGATTAAGCACACCCACTCCCATATTTTCGAAGTCGGCTACGTTCCGAGTCGCGACGCTCAGACCATGCACGAGGGCCGTGGCCGCGATGAGGGCGTCTCGATCGGAGCGAGGATTGGGCACGTGAAGCGCCGCGCATCGCTGGGCGACAGTGGTGTCAATGGCCAAGATCCGACCAGAGAATGTGGGCAACACGTGCCTGTCCATCCAAGCGCGAAGAATCGCACCTCGCTCTTTATCGCGTCTCTCCATAAGGAGAATTCCGATCTCCAATTCAAGTATGGAAATCACAGAGATGTAGAGAGTCGTCGAGGGCAAGGGTTGAGCCCACTTGAAAACGCTTTGATTTGCCTTCTTGGCCTTTCTTAATTCTGAAATTACGTTGGTATCGAGGATGTACATTTAGGTAAAGTCCGCCGGCCTGTGCAGATTTCCCCCTACGCGAGGTGGCTCAAATTCAATCTCAGCGGCTGCTGGCATTGCCAACAGGTCGGCAATGTTCTTCTGCCCTGCAGTAATCCTTTGATATTCCTCGACTGTAAGCAACACGTGGGACGGACGGCCTCGATCCGTGATGAAAACAGGACCCCGCTTAGCGGCTCTCTTAGCCCTGCTTGTGTCTTGATTAAAATCTCGGCTCGACAGCTTTGTAATTGCCATGCCGGCTCCGCTTCAATGTAGCAACGTGACTACATTATAGCAAACTCCTAGTTCGGGTGTCTCCGGGAAAATTGAGTCGAACACTCGGCAGTTGGTTTAAGCGTTTTGTAAATGAGGCGACTCACGGCTGATCATCCATTTCGCGTTTAACCCTTAAGAAGCCGCTTTGGCTCCTGGCTATGGACGCGTCGGTATGTAACGGGCATTACGCATGCGGGGACTCCGATTGAGTAGAAAATTAAGAGCAATGTGGTGTCCGACCTCTGCCTTGTCGCGGCAGTGGTAGGAACAAGTCACGAAACATGGAATATACAGCATCGTCGTGCCTCACTAGTATCGACAGCATGCCGCTTAATGCTGCAACTTCAGAACGAGTTCTGGTGGCGAGATGCAAAGCTGGGGATCACGTTGCGTTCACCGAATTGATTCGGCGGAGTTCTCCAGCCGCTTTGCGCGCGATCCGCAACATAGCACGCAATCCAGCCGACGTCGACGATGTGATGCAAGATACCGCTGTCAACGCGTTCAACGGATTACGTTCTTTCGACCAGCGCTCTACGTTCGGTCTCTCCCATGCGCGCGTAGCTCTGTGCCTTGTGTTTACTGGCGTTCGCCTTGATCTTGCTTCCGTCAATGGCTACGTGGCCCAGCTTCACCAACCCCGCCTTCTCGCACAAAAGCAAGGCCTGCGTGAACAGCCCCGCCAGCGCCTCCAGATGACGCTTGCGAAACTCCGCAAAAGTGTCGTGGTCCGGGTGCGCATCCGCCGTCAGATAGCGGAACGCCACATCCTCCTAGGTCCGCGCCTCGATCTTGCGCGAACTGTATACTCCCCTGGCGTAGCCATACAAAAGCACCCGCACCATCATCGCCGGCGCATACGCCGACTGACCGCGCCCGTCTTTATCTTCATACGAAGCGTAGATCGCGCTCAGGTCCAGCGCCTCCACCACGTCCACCAGAAAGCGAGCCAGGTGCCCTTCCGGAAGCCAGTCGTGCAGTGATGGCGCAAACAGCAACGACTGATTCACATCGTCGGGGAGAAAGCTTTTGCCCATGGCCGCATCGTACACGACGCCCACCCTGAACACTCAAAATTAAACGGCGAGGCGAATCTATCTCCGACACACTCCTAGTATTGGGGGATAACGCAATTTCCCGACAAACTGCTGAGTCTGTTTGAAGCCCACACGGAAATCATACGCAAGGGGAAGGCATCCAAGCCGAACGAGTTTGGCAATGTGGTCGCGCTTCAGGAAACGGAGAACCAAATCATCACTCACTATGAAGTGTTCGAAAAGCGTTCCAGCGGGAATGGACGTGCACAAGGAAGCGATTGAGCATCGCCGCAGGAAAGTGCGGCGGTCCAAGGCGGCAAACCCAATCCCCCTCCAAGAACAAGCTGATGAATGACGTGGGGCTGGATGGAAGTCACCACACCCGCATCTTTCAGAGGGGCGGAAATAAGTTTTTTCTCTTGACATCCTCTTTCATAGGATAAGTGATATCAGGATTTTCTCAACAGTTCATCCTTTGTTGCCGTCCAAGTGCCCGCGTCCCCCCCTGCGTGAACGATACAAGTGGCTTCTGCCTTCAAACGACCCCCCACGACGTTTCGGGTACAGTCTCCGACGGGAATATCGCTCTGACAGGTACTGCCACGACGAGCGGAGCACAAATCGCCCGGCCCGATCAAGAGATACTCAATCGTGAAAGAACGGGCCAAACGGGTTAGTCAGTTCATCTCATTTCGCTTCATCCATGTTCCCGTAGGTTTCTTCGATCTCCGTCCTCCGATGTTCCGCTTCGGCTCTTTGCCCTGATTCTTGCCGCAGCTTCTTTCTCACAACGTCGGCATCGGCCAAAGACGTAGAACTACGGTCCGGCTCATTAGGCCCGATCTGATCTGCGCGTTCCGGATTTCGTAAAAGGGTATCCTTGCGCCGCACGACCGACGGCGCTCGAACCTCCGCTCCCCAACCTTGTCCATATCCAACAAATGCCGACCTCAGGTGACCAGCACTGCGACCGGCTCCTACGCTACTTGGTGCAGCGCAACTCCGGGTAACGAAGAGGTTTGCTCCGAGGCTGTTCATACGGTCAAGGCTAATGCCTACTTTGGCGGAGTCGGCGGAGCGCATGGCACAGCCGGGGTTACAGCGACAGTTCAGGGCAATCCGGCTAGCACTTTAACAGCAGATGCCACCGAGACCGGAACTTTCTGCGACCCGTTCACCGAAGATCCGGACGACTATTCAGCCTGCCAGGCATACTACGACGGGAGCGCGGTCTGCTCGGTAATGGGCGCGCTGGACGACATGCCGACGGCTCAATTCACCCCTGCATGCCCGACCTCGGTGACCCTGAGCAGCACGACCCCATTTTCGCTGGCGAGCAATTTCCCCGCCCTGCAGACTGGTATCGGTATCGTGGCCTTCATGCAGCTAAACCCGGCTTCGCAGCCTGACGGTTCGAACTGGAACGGTACACAGCTCACTGAGCTGGTTAGCGCAAACATCGACAACTGTCCGTCGAACATCGCGTCGTGCCGAGCCCTTGGCGCCCTGACCGTAGGCACAGGCGGTTCCGGCTATGGGTTGCAGTGGCCGGCCCAGACCAACATAATGTGGGATGAGCACGTGTTAACGAGCGAGCGTTCTCAACGCGTCCGGGGTTAGTATCAGCGCCTGCACGATACAGTGCGTCCAGACGTACTATTGCGGAGCAACTCCCGTAGGCGGCTTCACGATCACAAAGAATTTGAACCGTGGAACCATTCAGGGAACACCAGTAACGAACGTCGCTGTCACAGAACAGTAGTTGGCAAGGAGGCCCATGTTTCGTCAGATTCGTCGCGCTTCAGTTAGCGTCTTGGCCGCCCTATGCATCGGCACGTGGGCGGGCTCGCCCCTTGCGCAGGAGGGGCAGCCCGAAACGATCGAGAACGCGTTGCAGCGCCATCACGTATCGCTGACCAGGGCCGGCCTGATCGCCGCTCTCCGGGATCCCGACGCGGAGGTGAGAAGACTATCGGCGCAGAAACTGGCACAGGATCGCGACAGAGGTGCCATTCCAGCCATTGCCCATGCTCTCGAATCCGAGCCTTCTGTCCTTAACCGCGCTAACCTCGCATATTCCCTAGCGGAGCTGGGCGCCCCTGCGGGGGTGTCAACCCTTAGGGGCATCTGCATCTCTGCAGATACTGAACCCGCCGTGCGAATGACAGCGGCGCAGTACATGGTGTGGCTGAAGCGACCCGACTGCTGGGACGCAGTCGTGCAGGTACTGGAGTCGGATAGCGGCGACCCTGGGGCCACGATACAGGCGCTGTCCCTCGTCCCGGCTACGAAGGGCGCCGGTTATGAACGCATTTTTGGAGCGACAACAGCCCTTCTAAGAAGCGAGGATCCAGGGGTGAGGGCCACGGCGAGCTCGACCTTGGGAGCGCTCGACGATGCGTCCGCGGTACCGTATCTTGAAGCGGCAGTCTCCGTTGAGCACAACAACGGCTGCCTGATCGAGATGCAAGTGGATCTCCAGCGTCTCCGTCGTTCCGCGAAGCGCCAGTGATTGGGAATGGAAACATATTTCACTCCCAAGGCTTTGGCCTCTTCTTCATTGGCCCCGAGAATAAAACCCAGCGTCCGCAGCAACCCATTTTGGAACTCGACCCAGTTTCCGCTGATGGGCTTCGATTCGCTGGCAACAACAAGCGCTGATCCGAACATTTGGGTTTCGGCCAACTTCTCCAGCACTGCCGAGGGCGTCAACCCTGGGGCGTGCAGGTTGTCGCGATGGAAGGGCAAGCCCTCGCGCAAAGGGACGGGGTTTGAGCAACCGCCCCAGCCCCACCAACACTGGCACATCGGATGTTTCCTACATTAACCTGTCGGGCACGTTCTACTACTTGTGCAGCGTGCTGGATGGATACAGTCGCTTCCTGGTGCATTGGGATCTGCGGGAGTCCATGACCGAAGCCGAGATCGAAGTCATTCTGGAGCGAGCCAAGGAAAAGTACCCGGAGGCCAAACCCAGGATCATCTCGGACAACGGACCGCAGTTCATCGCCCGTGACTTCAAGAGAGTTTATTCGGATCTCCGGCATGACCCACGTGCGAACCTCGCCATTTTATCCGCAGTCGAACGGAAAATTGGAAAGGTGTGGCACAAATCGCTGAAAAGCGAATGCATTCGGCCGCTTACACCCGCTGACGCTGGAAGATGCGCGGCGCTTGATTCAAACCTACGTGGATCGCTACAACACGGTGCGTCTGCACAGCGCGATCGGTTATGTGACGCCGCAGGATATGCTGGCGGGACGACAGGCGGAGATCCACGCGGCGCGCGATCGTAAGTTGGAAGAGGCCCGTCAACAGCGACAACTGCGGCGGCAGCAGGCACCGCCATCGTGCTGAGGGATACCTTGACGGGGCTCATCGAGCCGATGCTCAGCAGCGCGGGAGCTTACCCTCTCGCGCTGTGCACTGACCGGAACGAGTCATCGGGACGATAGACCCCAAGATGCCCTTGAAAATCCCCGCCCGCCAGGGCGGAATCTATGCACTAACGGAGAACGTCCCTTCTCCATTTCACGCTGAGCCAACACAATTGTGTTCTAAGAAAGATTAAGCGGCTCTGAACGAGAATCTGTAAAAAGATGCATATGACGCGGGTTTCTGAGAAACGGCGATCTTGGTCTGAGATGGCCGGGAAACGTCAAAACATCGCCAATTCCTCGAAAATGAGAGGGTTTCGCTGTGGAAATGACGCTCCGCGGGCAGGTTGAGAGATCGGTTCTAACAGATTCATCCGAAGCCCCGCGGAGCTTGGAAACCGCACAGAACGCGGGTTCCCACATTTCCCCAGCGACTGCTGCTGCGATTGACCCATTTGACGAGATTCTAAAAAGCCGCGAAAAACGCTAAGTTTTACAGATTCTTGCACAGAACGAATTAGGTAAAACCAAAATAGCAACACCCATAATTCAAGCTGTCTCGAGTTATCATACACTAGCAAGTGAGGAAGGGAGAACCTTAACTAGTTTCGGACGCTAATCATTAAAAAATGACTAAACTGCAGGTTTTAATTATCTTCGCGCAGGGCAACCGATTTCTTAAGCCGGACGATGTGCTTGATAAGTTTAGGCCGGTCCCAGATCGCCGGTCGTTTTACAGCTATCTCGGGCGGCTTCGGGATCAAGGCTTGCTGGAGCGCCATCCCAACTTCAGACGGGGACAATTAGCCTATCGTCTGACTGAAAGGGGAAAGGCAAGAATAGCTTATTTGCGTCGAAACCCATGAGCCTCCACGAGCCGCCGGTAGTGTCCTTCTAAATTCAAATTAGAAGGACACTACCCGAGCCGCATTCCTTCATCCGATAAACGCAACCGGTCCCGGCAGGCTCTAACGTTACGTATGTACGTAACGTTGGCGTTGTGCCATGACCACCGACCAGAAGGATTCACCCTTGAATCAGTCGTTTTCTTTCACACGCAAATCCCGAGACAACTCTCCAGTACCACAGTTTCGGCAAGCGCCGTCGAGGGCTGGCCCTTGGTAGCCGCATGAGCACTCGATGTAATATTCACGGCGAACAATGACGTGCCTGATTTTGGCTCTTTCCTGTGCACAAATTTCCCGGGAGCGGCGGAACGTCACTAGGCCTTGCCCTCCGAGGGAGTCAGATAAAAAGTGAATCTGCGATTTGGACCTCGCGCGCGGAAATTTTGGATCATGCACAATCTTTAGGATTAGCTCCGAGAACGGAACAAGACTCCCCGTGATGCCCGGTGCATTTTCCCGAACGGCTCTGACGACCTCTTCGGGAGACTGCGCGGCCAAAAGTCGCGGGCCCAGTTTCGGCCAGAACTGGAGCAACACGACGCGATAGTGGTCGGCTTGTCCCAGCAGGATTGAACGCTTTATGTTAGGCGGTCTGCCTCGTCCTGGCTTTTTCTTCAGCTCCTCAGATTTTTTCTTTTGAGCCGAGGTCGCGGGGGCAGGCGAAGTACTGTCGGCATTACTGGTCGCAGAACCCGCGTTGGCGTTGGGCGAGGCTGCCATCACAAAAGCCGAGGGCGGCAGTCCCCCCACGGTTGCCGCATCCCCGGCCTTCATCGCGTACGGCACGCTTACGAAAAAGACCCTCGGCTGTTCGGGCTGATTCTCGATCTTTACTCCCAGCCATTGCGCCTGGCCGTTGGTGAACAGATTCGTCGGCAAGCCGTTGGCTTGTGTCAGCCCGAGATAGACCGAGTACTGGCCGGCGCTGCCCAGTTGCACGTTCTGCGTCTCGCTCCATAGCGCCTGGCCAGCGATGGAGTTGTTATACAAAGAGAAAGTAATGCTGACAGTGCCGCTCAGCGGAGTTCCACCTTCGTCTGTAGCAAAGCTGGAAAACTGAATCACCGGCGGCACTGAAACCAAAGCTGAACTGTTATTGGAAGTCTGCGCAGTCAACGGCAGAATCATGCAGACGAATGCGATGAGCACTGCCCCAATTCGAAGTTTCATCGTAAGCGTCAGAGCAACCGCGTTCTAGGCAGAGCGCGAGTTCCGTGTTGAAATCGCTCCATGACAGACGAACAAGCAGTAATAGGAAGGCAACGGCGGACGCCTGCGCAGATGGAGCAGATCGTGCGCGAGTTCCGCGACAGTGGATTGAACGGTCGGCAGTTCTGCCGACGCCAGGATCTGGCGCCCAGCGTGCTG
>JASHRB010000207.1 GCA_030037575.1 Candidatus Sulfotelmatobacter sp.
ATTCAGGAAATCACGCCTGATTACAACAACGGACTCCAGTTTTGCTCACTCGTCTAGCATCGGACACGAGCACTCAGGTTTAGGATCTATGTGAGCCGGTCACATTGCCGGTTATTCCGACGCGTCACGGTAACTATTCCACAGGAGGTTGACATGCATGACACAAAGGAGCGGTTCTCTCTATTGTGGACCTTCGCGTTATTGAACTACCTGTATGCGGACGTTGTGGCCCTGTTCGACATTGCGGGCTCGCGAAATTCATTCGAGCCTCTCCCCCAATGGGCCCTGATGGGTTCAGCGGTCTTGATGGAAATACCCATCGCCATGATTCTGGCGTGTCGCCTGCTTCCGTTTAGAGCGAACCGGCTGGCGAATATCATCGCGGGTGGCATTATGACCCTGGTCAACGGTTACCTGACCTTCGTTGCGCCTCTGACCGGGTTGGGCCGACCGCCTGCTTATCCAGAGTACTTGTTCTTCGCAACGATCGAAACTGTGGCCACCTCGGTCATCATCTGGCAGGCGTGGACTTGGTCAAGGGTTGAAGGTAGCATCTAGTCCGGAGCGGATCGTCGGCACAAACAGGAAACTGAGAATAGAGTCCGATCACTTCCGTATTGGCCTTTCACACAGGCCTGGGCGCTCCTTGATCGGCTAGACCTGGCTGCATCATCTGGTCTCTGGCCTTCTGGAAAATCCGCCACCTGCCCTAGCAACTGGCGTCCGCCCCTAGTGCGGTACATCGTAGAGCGTGCAGATGCGGGGGTCGTTCAGCGATGAAATGGCCCGCGCCTCGCGCTCGAGGCGCTGGCCTCTGGGTTGGAAGAAAGATGAGCGGGCAGAATTTTGACGGCAACCGTGCGGTCGAGGCGCCTGTCCCAGGCGCGGTACACTTCCCCATCCCTCCCGCGCCTAGCGGCGACTGAATTTCATACCGACCGAGTTTTGGTTCCAGAGGTCAGGGCCATGGGCGCCGCACATCATCATGTGCGAGCCGTCGTGCCATAAGTCCCGCTTGGTCGGCAAACTCAGCTTGGGATTACTTCCGCGTAGTCGGTCACCCGCCACACCAATGGTCGCTAGCGGATGGTAGGCGCTCGGCCAGTTAAGCCGAGTTCGTTCATCATCGATCCGGCTTCCCTTAGGGCATCTGCAGTCAATGAGGCCAGATCGCCAAACAGCTTCTCCACAGTCGCTTCGCTGTCGACCTCGGGCAAACTGAGTTGTCGCTCTACCCGCGCTTCCATCTCGCGCAACTGCGCCTCCGACGCTTTTCCTGCGAGGTGCTGGAACAGCAACCTGTGCGCAGCTTTGCGCTGCATGACTTCCAGCCCATCCAGCATTTGACGATGCGAAGTACCTTCCCAGATAGCAAGAATCATAGCCTCGCGAAGCCAGCGCTCCACGCGATATTCCTGCAGGGTTCCTACTCCGCCGCACACTTCCATCGCCCATTTAGCTGTCTGCACAGCAAACTCCGCGGTCCAATACTTCGCCAGGTGAGCGACCAAGCGGAACAGATGATAGTTCTCCGAATAGGGAGGCTTCTCCTGCCACACCTTGTCGAGCAGCCGCACAGCTTCCCAAGCTAATCTGGAAGCCGCGTGTAGCCCCTGCAGACGATCCTCGAACTGCCGCCGGAGCAGAGGTTGCTCGAGGATCGATTTACCGAAGGCTCTGCGCCGTGCCGCGAATGAATAGGCGTCAGCGATGGCTCTTTGTGCGAGCGCTACGCTGCCCACGCTGTTGGCTACGCGCGAGAGGTTCAGCGCTTCGAGAATTAGATGGATTCCATGCTCCGCTTGCCCCAGAAGCCAGCCCTCGCTGCGGCGGAGCTCGATTTCACCAGTGGGTACCGAGCGCGTGGCGATTTTATCCTTAAGACGGCGTATTTGATAGTTGAGCTGTCCGTCTTCTCCGCGACGCGGGACCAGGTACAGACTCAGCCCGCGCACGTTTTGCGGTGCGCCTTGCTGCCGAGCCGCGACTACAGCCAATTCGGCGCCGGCATTACTCGCAAAGTATTTGTCGCCGGTTAACCGCCACTTGCTTCCATCCTGTCGCGCTTCGGTTTCCACCGCCCCGCCCAGGTCGGACCCGCCCTTGATCTCCGTCATCCAGGTTGCTCCCTGCCAGACGCTATCGTCGCGTTTCAGCATGCTGGGCAAGAACCGTGCTTTCAATTCCGCATCACCATATTTAGAGAGCGGCGAAATAGTGGATAGAGAAACAGTGTATGGACACGCCAAGCCGGGGTCATAGAAGCCTGTGGCGTAGAGAAGAAGGTAAGCTGGGGTTAGCCGATTTTGCTCAAACACTCTCCAGAGCACGCCTGCCTGGTATCCGTGTTTCAGCATGCGCCAGTATTCGGGTGAGTAAAGGATTTCATCCACTCGCGCGCCCCACCGGTCGAACATGCGTAACCATGGAGTGCCAGCGCGGTCCACCGCGTCTGAGATCCCCTGCCCTTCGCGTTCGAACCACGCCTCGTATTCTCGCAGCCAGTCCTGGCCTGCACAGAACCCTGCCCGCTGCAAAAACTGCACCGGAGATTGCAAAAGATCGATGCTCATGGCTAGAGTTGTCTCACGCTGTCGCGCGTTTTGCAAGACAGGCCAAATGTGCCATCCCCCGATAAGTCGTCTTGGGGTAGAGAGTTTTCTTCAACTTGTGTTTCATCAATGATTTGAAGCAAAAAATAGGCCCGCACAGAGGCACTTTGAAAACTGCCCGAGATTCGTGGTCAAAACGAAACTAGCGTCAACAGCAGGGGCACGTTTGTGCCACGGTCAAGTTTTCTTGTCCGTTTCCTTGCCGCTGCCGTCGACTTCAAGTGTCCAACCCCGCAGCTCTCGATGAGTGCCAGGGGGGGATGTTACGTCAACCATAGTTTCTCTGACTCTGTGATGGCACAAGGTTGGGAACTCAATTTAGCTCCCCCCGGGGACCTTGGGGAGTCTATTTCAGCAAGTCGGAGGTGACAGCGATGGATAGCCCGGGATCTGTGCACGCCGTGACCAAGAAAAATGTTTTGCTGGCAATCGGGGTCGGCGCTCTGATTGGCGGCACAATTGACCTGCTGATGGCGTGCATCCAGGAAGGCTGGGACATTCCGCTCTCTATTGCAGCCGGTCTGCTAGGGCGTAGCGCCATCCACGGCGGCTCCGGCACGTGGGTTTTGGGCATCGTGCTCCATTTCTTCATCGCCACGACATGGGCGACCGTCTACTACTTGGCAAGCCGCAAGCTGCCATTCCTCGTCGAGTATCCGTTCATTTGCGGCCTGAATTTCGGCATCTGGGTCGAACTATTTATGAACCTGATCGTATTGCCACATTCTGGCCTCCACGGAACTGATCCTCTTACGCCAAGTTACCTGCTCCAAGGTCTGGCCGGGAAAATGCTCGTCATCGGATTGCCGATTGCCTACAGCGTTCGGTGGTTTGCAAGGTAGAGCGGGACGACGACGCCCGGGTCAGTCCTGCCGGGGTTCGGACCATTACCGGGGAGATGAAAGTCTCAATCTACAAAGAATATGGCGATTCGCAGAAGGGAATCCTGTAAACGACGGAGTCATATTTCGGATTCGTGCGGTTGCCTATGATCTCCCCGTGAAGATTCTCAGCGATACGCCTGCTGGCGGTATTTTGTACGGCCACCGGATAAATGTAACTTTCCTTGCCGAGAGTCACGTGCCCCCACTTAACAAGCGCTGCCACGACTTCGCGGCCAAAACCCCGCCGCCAAGTTTTTCAATGATGCGGTAGTGCGAGATGGTCTGGCTGACGAGTGAGAGCGAACCGGGCATAATAGTACGATCATAGTAGGTTGCACGCCAAAGGCACCAAAACTTCACTCGCGAGCGCGCCGAGTCCAGCGCAAAAAGTGAACTATATCACCGTAAATGGGGGTTTTTCCCACTGGGCTTTCCAGCACTTCTTTCCAGCGGATCTTGAGAGTTCTGAGCGAATTGTCGGCTATCCAGCAGCTTCCGGGCGGGCTAGTCGTTCATCGTTTCCATTTCTTCCAGAAGTCTTCCCACTTCCTTTAGTTCCGCAACTTTGCGGCGACGGAGCCACATCGCCCAGAACCAAATGACTGGCTGCAGGAGCACAATGACCACCATGAGTACAAGGCAGGCGGCGAGATGGGCCATGAGCTGGAGCCTGATGGTCCCCCAATTGGCCGCCGCAAGCGCCGCGCAAAACACAAGCCATCCAATTGCTAGGTAAATGCCGATTTTGAGTCCTCGCAGTTGAGCCAGCAGCCTTCGGCGCCAGAGTTCCACAAAAGCGCGTGTCGACTGCGTTTCCGCACGCCATGCTCGCCGCAGAAACCATAAGCGACATGCAGCAGACACCAACAGCAAAACACAGACGCCGGTTGCCTGGCCTCTTTCGAGCCGACTCGCCTGCTGGCTGAGGTAGACGGCGAAAATCAGCATCCCTGCGAAGGCTGCGGCGGCCAGCAGATTGCCGAGCCAGAAGCAGCGGTTCTGGAGCTTGATTCTTTTTTGAACTTGGCGCTGGAATTCGGGTGATGGCCGTGCCACACTGCTCCACTGTTTGCGCCAAAGATCAAGTTCGCGATCTTCTGTCACTGAGGCATTCGTCACTGGGTCATTCGTCATTAGGTTACTCCCATCGCGTTCTTCAAGGCTTTCCTGGCCCGATTCAACCGCACTGCCACATTGTTTTCCGTAATCCCCAACACTTCCCCGATCTCGGCATGCGACAAACCCTCAAGCATCAGCACGATCATCTGCCTGCGAGCGATAGGCAAAGATTGAACTGCCGACGCTAGTCGCTTGCGTTGGTTCATCTGTGCCAGCTGCTCATCTGGATGAGGGCGCGTATCCACCGGTTCATCGGCCTCTTCCAAGTCGTCCAGCGACTGCTGTGGGGCACGACGCCTCCTCACATGCGTCAGCCCGCGGTTGTGTGCGATCCGAAAAACGAAGGTTCTCTCTGAACACTCACCGCGAAAGTGAGGCAATGCTCGCCAGATCGCGAGCGCGATCTCCTGCACCAGCTCTTCTCGGATGCCGGCTACCGCCTCGTAGCTATAGGCGAGGCGCGTGATGGCCGCGCCATGTTCGCCGAGGATCCGCTCGAATTGCTGTTCCACCACCCGTCGAGGTTCTCTCACAAGCACCGCCCGGTTAGCCAATGACTCTGTTGACTGAGTGCTCGTAGGTCATGACGTAACAAAACCGGGCTAAGCCGCATCAAAGCCGCGCGCCCGAGATCGGCGAGCTCACTGCATGGGATAGCGATTCCCACGATCGTAGCGGCTGAAAACCAGAGCCACCAGGGCTAACGCGATCGGGGTTAAGACGCTCGCCTCGGGGCCGACGACCCCGCCCGTGAGCCAGTGCGGCCCGCTAAAGGCAGAATTGAAGAGATTGTGGTAAGGCGCGATACCGCTATCAGGAACTCCGAACAATGTTTGTCCCCAGTCATAGGCCGCATGAAAGCCGACGGCACACCAGAGATTTCCGCTGCGCCGCAAGAAAAGGCAAAGCAGAAGTCCGAATAGCACGACAGAAGCGACTCCCGCCAGGGTCTCGTGCGGATTGAAAGCGTGGCCGAAAGCGAAGAAGCTTGACATCACAAACGCCGCCGGCCAGAAGCCGATTCCGCAGGCAAGCGTGTACTGCAGATATCCGCGATTCAAGAATTCTTCGCACAATGCCGCCATGAGGAAGGCGATTGCCCATCCGACGAGCGCATAGAGAATTGCCTTCCCACGGAGCGCGAAGCCGACAATCCGGAATCCGTGGAGCAGGAACATCGCGAGCAGAGTTCCGCCGATCGAGAGAAAGCCGGACAAGCAGCCGATCCAAAAGTCTTTGCCCAAAGCCTGACGCAAGGGCAGACCGTATTCGCTGAATTTGCGATTCTCGATTCTCCCCATGACGAGGGTGGCCAGGCACAAAAACGTAAAGACGGTGGCTTCTGAGGCGCACATCTTGAACGGTGTCACTGTGACTTGATCCATGTGCTTCAGGGCATTCCGTAGGCCTTGCGCCCCGCCGTGGAGGACTAGGGCGGTTCCGCCAAACAGAACCACCAATAATCCAATGAAGATCGCCAGCCGCCAGGCTGCTCGCAGCCCGCGCGGCCCGAGAAAGAGCGACCTCCTGCCGGATGTGGGTTGAGAAACGCTGACGGGTGCAATTGATCCGGGCGCATATTCAACGGCCGTCAGTTGATGTAATGGTGTCATTTTCTTCTCCTGCGGGACGGTCCCGCTAGTTAAAGAATCGAGGATGCACTCGGCTTGAACGATGCTCAGCTCTGCGTTCCGTGGTCTCAACCGTCCCTATTCAGGTAGTCTCAGGCGGGCCAAAAACATTACAAGAGAGGGTCTGCGCCAGAACGCGGACTGGAGCCAACAAAGGGGACTCGCTCAGTCGTCGCGGGTTTGCTCCGGGCTCGGGACGAATTCCTACTATTCAGTTCATGGGTTGTCGGCTACCCTTACTTTGGAATTACTTCACGTTTGCCCATCCGCAATTGCAAACACGCCCGCGAACTTGCGAACGAGGGAGGACAGCTACGGCAATCTGAATGGTGGGCGCGGTACCAGGGGGCAAGTTGATGTGCCCCCGCCGCCCACCGAGCCGGAAATGACCCAGAAGCGCTATGTTCGTTTACAGCAACGCTAAAGTTGGGATCGTATTGCAGATAGTAGAGGGCCTTCGGCTCTCGTCCAATCTCCACGGTTATTCTCGCTATCCTCGTTTGCACTGGTCCACATATTCCTCGAGGATGGTCGGCAGTTCTTCCCTAATCGATCAGGTGTGGTTTGTCCGTGATTCGACCGGCAGCGCGCAAAAAAGTGGCATAATGCTGGCAGGGTTCTCCCGACGATGAAATCTGCACAACTCGCCGGTTGCTGGAGCGTCCTTCTAGGCATTGTCATCTTCACCGGCTCCCACGCTCGCTCGTCGCAATCAGTCACGCCCGCTCGCGCCACCACGGTCGAACACGAAGTGCGCCAACTTATGCAATCCGTCGCTCGCGACGTCACCCAACAAGGTCCCTTGGCGTGGCTGAAATATTTGGAGACGGGCCCGTCTTTCTTCATGGCCGTCAATGGTCAGATGGCCTTTGCCGATGGCACGGCGGCCCGCGAAGGCACACAAAGTTTCTCCCGCACAATTCAACACATCGAACTGCAGTGGGGAGAGTTGCGCGTAGATCCGCTCACGTCCGAGTTCGCCGCTGTGGGCACTCCGTGGCGCGAAACTCAAGTCGACAACGCGGGGCGTCGCATTGAGGACGCGGGATTTTTTACCGCACTGGTCGAATTTCGCGACGGGCGCTGGCAATTCCGCAATGCTCACTGGTCGTCGCCTGCTGCACCCTCGCCCTCGCACTAACTGGCGAGGTTGTAAATCAACCCCTGGGGGTCTCTGATGTAGCAACGCGGAAATTATGGCTCGTCTTTGATCGCCTCGCAGCCGTTCTGCGCCAGCCGTGCTCTCGCCTCTGCACGTTGTCCACCGTGACTTCCAGCACCGGCCCCAGCGGCGGGCCGGGTTCGATAAATAGATTGATGTGTCGCCCATGCATGCCGATCATCTTAGGGTTGTTGTCGGTGATCTCAAACCCGAAATGTTCAACGTAAAAGTGCGCCGCTGTCATCGGGTCCTGTGCCGGGATCAGGATGTCGGTGCCGAATGCGTTGGCCACGCACCCCCTCATCCTTACTGTGTTGCGCGAACCAAAAATGAACCTTAACACAAACGCCCGTGTGGTCTGGGATGCCAGTTCGTGCATTGTCGGCCACCCTTACCTTGGGCTTCCCGCTTGCCCGTCACTCAGAATTGGAGGAAGGATAGAACTGCTAGCGAACACCCATCGCCTAATGATGCAGTCGCAGGTGCAAAAGTCGAATGGCAGGAAGCATACGGCTATGGTGTGGCGGCTGCTAAGAATGCCCTCCTAGCGCCAGATGCTTCTCTTCAAGTAATCCTCGACCGCATCAAGTGGCAGTTCAAACTGGAGCATGCAGAACTCAGGAGGTTCCGGTTGAAACCCCTGCGCTCGTAGTATGTTGGATGCCAAACATGGCGACATACCTAATGGCCATGCCAGCGATTTCAAAGACGGACGTCATTTGCTTCAGAAGCTGATCTCGCGGCTCTCGAGGGAAAGGAAACAGAACAATGGCGAAGCGGCCAATCTCACGGCGCAAATTCCTGTTGCATTCATCGGGTGCGGCGGGCCTGATGCTGGCGGCGGGCCCGCTCGCGGCCACGCCCGCGCCGGTTGCGGCTGAAACCCGGACTACCTCAGGGGAGCGATCGCCAACAGCAACCGTGCGGGCGCGGGCCATTCCATCCTGCGCTTGGAAGCGAACCCTCGGTGATTTGCCCAAGATCGCGCTCATGCCGGAAGACGGCGTACCGCCGCAGGATGGGGCCGGACTGAATACGCTGAACCGGGTCAAGAAAGGAATTCCGATGGGTGGAATTGGTGCGGGAAATTTCATGTACAACATCTGCGGCACATTCGGGCCATGGCAGATGAAAGTGGGAAGGTACGAGGAACGCCTTCTCCCTCAAGGCGCATTTCATATCCGGGAACAGGTGAAAGGAAAACGTGCAACTGTGCGGACTCTTGCAACCGATGACGTGCTGCCGGCCTGGGAACGACTGCAGCCGGGCCAAGGCGAATACTATGCTCTGTTCCCGCGCGGCTGGTGTACCTACAAGCCCTTCGAGACCAATATCGCCTTGGAGTTTTTCACCCCGGTCATCAAAGATAACTACCGCGAAACATCTTTGCCCGCCTCGCTGTTCCAGTTCAGGATTCATAACCCGTTGTCATCGCCCGCCGAAGTTTCAATGATGTTCACCTTTCCGAATGCGCCCTACACTGGACCTCAGAACACGCCGATGGGGAAGCCCACAGGGGAGGTTGATGAAACGGCGAGGGAGCGCAGGGGACTGACCAACGAATTGGCCCGCGATGCGCATCTCGGGATCACTGCGGTCCTGATGAAGGCTCACGATCCAGCCAATCCGCCGGAGACGGAAAACTCCGAATGGTGCATGGCCACGAGTGCTGCGGCATCGCATACCACGAGTTGGGATGGGGAAGGTGACGGCGCCGAAATTTGGCAGGATTTCGCTGCCGACGGGGAACTGGCTGATAAACCCCTAACCGTGCGCAGCCAACTCCCCTCCGGAGCGCTATGCGTAAAGGTTCAGGTTGCTCCGGGCTCGGAAGTGACTGTTCCCTTCGTACTCACCTGGTATTTCCCGCAGATTGAATTTGGACAGGGCACGCGCTGGTGGCGACGCTACACTGAGTATTATCCAGCCAAGCTCGGACAAGCAGTTGAAATCGCCAAGGAAGCCTTAGTCAAAGCGGAAGAGTGGCTAAACGCCGTGGAGACGTGGCAAGCCCCTATCGTCCAGAATCCAGCTTACCCGGACTGGCTCAAGCAGAGCGTTCTGAATGAGCTGTACTACGCTACATTCGGCGGCTCGTTTTGGGAAAATGGCTGCATCACCAAACCCAAGAAATTTGGCAAGCGTTATGGTCAGCACTTCGCGTCGGTGATGGAGTGCCAGGAGTATGCCTTTGCCGAAACCTTCGACGTTCGCCATCACGCCTCCCGCAGCAACAGAGATCTCTGGCCACAAATCGAGCGCGACATTCTGCTGGTTTTCTCCGATTTCATCAGGGATTCGCCGGACGGGAGCTGTCCACACGACGCAGGCTCCATCTCGGGGGACCCTTTTTTCGAATACGATGGCTACGGCCGTTGGTACAACACTTCTCCCATGGGAATTAAGGGCCGGATTACCACCCCCTGGTCCGAACTTTCGCCCAAGTTCATCCAGCAGTGCCATGCCTATTGGCACAAGACCAAGGACGGCAAGTTCCTGGACGATGTCTGGCCGGCGCTCGTACGAACCTACCGTTACCAGAAGACGACTGACACCGACGGCGACGGCTTGAGCGAAATGAAGAGTTCCGAATATAAAGAGAACAAGTTGTTTAACGCCATTCTCTGGCTCGGCGCGCTGGAAGCGCTCGAAGCGATGGCTGAGCACCGGATGGATAAAGCCCTGCTCGAGGAATTCACTGCAGAACGGAAGAAGGCTCAATCCAGCACGGAAAAGCAGTTCTGGAACCAGGAGCTTGGCTACTATCAGTACAACGCCCATAACTCTGACATCATGGCCGACGCCACACTGGGCGAGCGTTACGTCGATGTGACCGGTCTCCCGTCGGTGGTGAACGCTGACCGTCTCACCTCGCATTACCGGCAACTGTTCAGGCGCGCGGTGTTGCCGCTCAGGGATTTCAACGGCGATGGGGTTGGCGACATGGGCGCGGCGAACGCGCTTCACCCCGACTCGACCCCCGGAATCGGCGACAGCGAGTACGCGCATCAATTTGAAGTGTGGACAGGAGTCAGCTATTGCGCAGCCGCGAACCTCTACCACTGGGGGAAGCGTATTCAAGATGGCGCCCTGCAAGCCAACGCCTTGCTGCTTGGATGGGGCTTGTACTATCAGATTTTGGTAAACGAACAGACGGCCTATTGGTTCAGTACCCCGGAGGCTTGGAGGCTTGAGGATCCCAGGAAGTTTCGCGCCTTGATGTATCAGCGGGCGCGGGGAATCTGGGAACTGGCGATGGAACTTAGTGACCCTTATCGCGCCTGAGCAGGTGATTTCAAACCCGGAGCATCGGTGTTATCGAGGCCAGATGCTGAGTCGCGGGACCCTGCATTGCCATCCGGTACGAGACCGAATCACTCCCGGTTTGTCGGCTCGCTTAGTTTGGGATTGCTTCACGTTTGCCCGCCACCCAGGATCCAGCATGGGTTTTCTCCCCCAACGGTTCAGAACTTGGCTTCTGTGACGCCCGGGGATTTCACTTGTCCGCACAAGGCACCATTGTCTGCCTGAACGCTGGCAACCCAAAGGCACTTTGCAAGTCTGCCTACCTCGGCCACTTTACGGATTGCCCGTATACGGGAGTTGGGGCGATCGATTCACACCAGCCGACAGGAGTAGTAATTGGGATCGGTAAGTGAGTTGGAGATGCGCTTACCGAAATTCCGCGACGAGTGCTGGAATGGCAGAAGGCAACCGGTTTCGCGGCCCGAATAGCTGACAGGCTATTCCGAGCGCAAAGCCTGAGCAGGATCGGCGGCGGCGGCGCGCAGAGCCGGCAGGGCCGAAGCGAGGAGCGCCAGCACCAGCATGAGGACCACGCTCGCGACGTAAACAATCGGATTGGTGGCGCTGACTCCGAAAAGGAACGCGCCGACGAGGCGAGATACGGAAAGGGATCCCAAAACACCGAGAGCGCAGCCGGTCACCGCGATTTTCGCGCCGGAGCCGAGCACCAGCCGCGCGATGTTGCCGCGCTGTGCACCAAGCGCCATGCGTACGGCGATCTCTTGGGTGCGCTGTGAAGCAGTGAATGCGATGACCGCGTAAATGCCCATGGCCGCGAGCAGCAATGCGGCCAGCGCGAAGGCGGTAATAAGACCGGTATTGAAGCGGCGAGGCGCTTCTACGGCGGAGATGGCGTCGACCATGGGCTGCACAGGATCGAGGGCGAGGCGCGGATCGATATCGGCGACGACCGAGCGCAAAGCGCCGATCATCTGCTCAGGCGGCAGCATGGAGCGGAGGGCGATCCAGCCCGTGGACAGGTCGACCAAGCCAGTGACGCCGGTGCCCTCAATGATCGCAGGCTGCTCCATCGGGAAATACCATTGCTCACCCGCGGGCTGATCGGGAGCATCGATGCGCACGTCGGGCACCACTCCGACCACGATCGCCCAAGGCAGCGTGCGCGTGGGATTGCCAATGTGCAAACGCTTGCCGATGGGGCTCTGACCGGGCCACTCCTGTTTGGCCATGGATTGGTCGACGATGCAGACCAGGGGCGCGTCGGATCGGTCGCGCACAGTGAAATGGCGGCCGGCGATGAGAGAAATACCGAGAGCGCGGAAATAGTCGCCATAGGTCTCGATAAAGGGAGCAAACCTGAGCTTCCATCCGGCGATGGAGGTGCCTTCGATGGTGAAGCCGGCTCGTCCCCGGCCGCCGATGTCAGGCAGCGTGTTGGCTAGACCGACGGCGACCGTCGCCGGCTGGGAAGCGAGACGGTCGACGACCTGGCGATTGAAGTTGGCGATCGATGATTTGGTCGCGTATTGCTGCTCGGGCAACTTGTATCCGGCGATGAGGACATGGTCGGGACGGAAACCGGGATCGACGGCGAGCATCTGCTGATAGCTGCGCAGGAAGGCAAGTGAAACCGTGAGCAGGAGGGTGGCGATGGCAATTTCTCCAGCGACGAGAGATGAGCGGAGCCAGGTATGGCGCAGGCTGCCGGTGCCCGAGCGGGCGTCTTCCTTGAGGTTCTCAAGCAGGTTAGTGCGGACCGCAGCCCAGGCTGGAGCAAGGCTGCAGAGAACTCCGGTTAACACTGCGATGAGGAGAGCAAAACCCGCAACGCCGGCATTGACAGAGATCGCGTCGATGCGCGGCATGGACTCGGGAAGGAGTGGCACGGTGGCGCGCAAAGCAAGGGTCGCCAGGGCCAGACCGAGGAGGCCACCGGCAAGACTCAATACGAGACCTTCGCTGACGCACTCGCGGAGAATAGTGCCCGCGTGGGCTCCGAGTGCGAGGCGAACGGCATGCTCACGGCGGCGGCGGATCGCGCGGACCAGCAGCAAGGTTGCTACATTGGCGCA
>JASHRB010000208.1 GCA_030037575.1 Candidatus Sulfotelmatobacter sp.
GTGTCCCGGGAAAACCGTACCGCTATCCGGTACCGAATAGAAAAATGTCTCGCCCCAATCCCACGCCGCATGAAACCCGATGGCAAACCACAGATTGCCGGTGCGCCGAAGGGTCAAGCAAAAGAACAACCCAATGACCGCGGCGGCCAGCAGTCCCGCCCACTGCTCGCCCGCGTTTTGCAGATGGCTGAGACCAAAGACGCCGGAAAGCACCACTGCCGACGGCCAAAAGCCGATGAGCCGCCGCAACGTGAATTGCGAATAGCCGCGAAACAGATAGTCTTCAAAGAACCCGACCAGCAGAAAAAACAAGGCCCAGAAGAGGGCGAATCGCACAATGCGCGCTCCGTGAATCGCCAGGTGCGCGACCGAAAACACCCGCAACCCATAGAGGAGCGCCAGCAAAAGGCTGATGCTCGCAAATCCCCAGACCGTGCCCAACCAAAACAACTTTCCGAACGCCTGCCGCCGCGGCAAACCGTAATCGCCCCACGGCCGTCTTTCGACTCTGGCCAAAAGCACCGACGGAATCACCGCCGCCAGAAAAACTCCCAACTCTTCGAGCGCCATTGACCACAACCCGCTCGCTCCCAAATCGATCGACTCAAGCCAGCGCACCGCGACGAACTGCAGGGGATAAAACATCAGTCCATAAAACACGAATCCCCAACCCGCCTTCAGGCCGTCCGCTCCAAAAAACAGCGCGCCCGCGTGGGAAGGCAACGACGCCAGAGTAAAGCTGGGGGCCTTCCTATCGGGCGGGGATGAATCTGAGTCCGCAAGCGCTGGGCGCGAAGCCTTTGTTTCGTCTTCCCTCGTCATCGTTTCCTCTAACGGGCTGGCTCATGGTAAAACACTCGGCTCACACTTATGGCGCAATTTTTCACGCGCGAGCGCTTCGGGCGTTTGCAGATTTTGGCCGGGGTATTGCTTGCCCTGTTTCTCGCCCAAGCCCTGTTGGTGGTTCGCGAGGAAATCCGCACCACGGATGGCCCCAGCGACTCCGAACAAGTGCGGCTCACGGCCGGCTGGCGCCAGATGCAAGGCCGCGGAATTGCCGGCGCGCCCTATCCCGACCGTCCCGGCGCTCTCTTGCTGCCGGTTTCGCGAGACGCAAAAGGTTTCGATACCGAGCATTCTCCGCTGCTTCCGCTGATTACAGCCGCCCCCATGCTTCTGCTGCCGGACCAGGCACTTGATTCCGGGTTCTCGCCCTACTGGCGCTGGCTGGTTCGTATTCCGTTTCTCGCCTGCGGGGTTCTTCTCGGCGCTTCTTTGTGGTACGTGTCGCGCCGTCTTTGCGGCAACACCGGCGGATTCATCGCCCTCATCGGTTATTGTTTTTCCCCGTCCATGATCCAGGCGGCGGCGGTCTGGCATAGCGAACCGGAAATTTTCGCCGCCTGGGGAGCGTTCGGCGCCGTATTTACAGCCATCGCCGTCGCGCATACTCTTTACGCCCGGCGCGAGGTTGTGCTGTGGAACCGGCGGCGAATTGTTTTGCTCGGGATTGCACTGGCCATCTCTGTCGGATCGCAATTTTCCATGATCGCCCTGGTACCGCTTGCCCTTGGTCTCATGCTCTACGTTGCCCCCATCCGGCGCGCGGCCGCTGCCGTGATCTGGATGGCCGCGTGTTGGGTGGCTCTGGTTTTCGTATTCGCGGCGTATTTTTTCCATCCGCATGTCTTTTGGCAGGCCATGCGGCACGCCTCTTTTTGGGGCGCGACCTGGCGCAGCTTCGCCGTTCCCGCCGTCTACGGCCACGTGGCAGCGCAAATCTCGCGCGGCTGTCCCGCGCTCATTTTCCTGTTGCCCTGCGGGTTGGCGGTTTATGTCGTCTGGCCTCGGACTCGCTACTTCGGCAACACCGCTGCGCTTTTGGTCGCGGCGCTCTTGGTTGCATTGGGAATCGCCCACCCGCACGTTGCCGGCGCGGGATTTCTGCTGGCTTCCATCCCGTTTCTGCTCATTTTCGTTTCAGGAATTGCCGCCGATCTGCTCGAAACTCCCTATCGCCCGCTGGTCGGCGTCTGCTTAAGCGGACTGCTCGGCGCCTACATTCTTTGGACCCTGACCGCCCTATGGCGTGCCCTGAGCGGCTGACTCGCCTCTTCGCGTCATCCCATGAAATTCTGTCAAGCCAGGCCTTTCTGGCGCGATCCGCGACCGAAAGCGCAGTCGACGACCCTGTTTTTCCTGTCGACGCTAGGACGTCAAACCGGCCCCTACCATCCCTTTCTAAACCTGCGCTTCGCCGCCGTTTTTCGAGTATCATGATATCGTGCATGGTCCGGAACAGTTCGTTCCGCCGGCGCGTGCCGCTGTGAGGACGCTGCGGTTTCTTCTTCACGTTTGTTGGACCTTTGCGCTCGCCCTCGTGCTGGCATTGCCGGTTTTTGCGCAACATGGAGGCGCATCCGCGAGCCATGCAGGATCGCTCGTTCGCGACGGCGTTCCTCCTTTTGCTGGAGGAAGAAGTTTCGCGTTTAGCCGTGGGGCGCGCGGATTCTTCAGCTATGATCGGGATTCAGCTCCGTACCTCTCTCTGCCGTTTCCATTTTTCGACGATGCCCTCGATTCCGGCGACATCTATTCAACCGGCTATCCGGTCGCGGCTACACTGCCGCCGTTTTTGCCGGTGCGGGCAAATGGGCGCTATGGCAGCGATTCCGCAGATGGCGCGCGTTCGCCCTCTTCTCAGCCGCTTATGATCGAGCTGCAGAACGGCCGTTACGTTCGAGTGAACAACGCCGCCGTCGACGGCGAAGCCCTGCCGCTGAACTCGGGTGCCAACCGTGCGAGCGCCGCCGACGCGGCCAACCGACCGCAAGGCCCCATGATCGCCGCGCCTGCCGAAAAGGACCTGGCCCCGGTGGTTCTCATTTTCCGTGACGGCCACCGCCAGCAAGTCCGCGATTACACCATCGCCGACAGCACGCTTTACGCCCGCGGCGATTTCTACACCGACGGATACTGGAATAAGAACATCGATCTCGCGGGACTGAACGTGGTCGAAACCGTGCAAGCCAACGCCGAGCGCGGCGTGAAATTCGTGCTGCCTTCGTCGCCGAACGAAGTGATTACAAGACCCTAAGATCCTGGGGGCGGGACAGCCGCCTCGGCTGTCCGGTCAAGCCCGGCTCGACTCTCAAAGAGCCGGCTTGGGGGGCTTAGCGCTTCCGCAATAGCAGTCGAAAAAGCGCGGAGACGCTGAGCCCGTTCGCGCCGCCCGCCTAGTGCCCGTTCCGGCCATGGCGGAGAAATTTCTTAATCTGCGTCCAGTGTTTTCTTACCACATCCTCGGTGCTTAGATGCCCGCCGCGCTCGACCGTCTTCAACTTCCCCCCCGTGGCCCCCGCGAAGCTTGCGCTGCCTGCGAACGGCACATGGGGATCATTCTTCGCATGAACAATCATGATCTTCGATCCGTCGATTTCCCTCCGTCGCGCCCACGGACTATAAAAACTCCCGTTTCGCAGCTTCTCCCAATTGCCGTCAGCAAGCCGGTATGCGTTGCCAAACGCCGCGCGAATATAGGCTGCATAATTTTCCTTCGAAGTTTCCCCCCTTTCCCCGGCCGATCGAGAATCGTCCAATCCGTCACCGGGCAATTCGCCACCGCCTTATTCACTCGCGAATCGAGCGAAGCCAGAATCGCCGCCGCCCCGCCGAAACTCCCTCCGATCAGGAAAACTCGCTCCGGCTTTACGGAAAAACGCCGGCCAAACGCGACCTCTTCGAATCCCTTCGGCAATTCCTCGATCACATCGAGGATGTCTTCGTGGGGCGATCTCTGCAAAAACTTTTCCGCCGCTCTCCCACGCCCCGCGATATCGCGGATACATCATCGGGGGTAAAAACTCGGCAACGATTTCCTGTTTGAATC
>JASHRB010000209.1 GCA_030037575.1 Candidatus Sulfotelmatobacter sp.
TGAAGGAAAGCGGAATCACCTTCAAATATCATGCCGTCGACGACATCACCAAGCACATGCGCATGGGCCACTACGATCACGGCAGCGCGGTCGCGGTCGCCGACGTGGATGGCGACGGCCTTTATGACATTTATTTTGCGAACCAGGTCGGAGGCAACGAACTCTGGAAAAACCTGGGGGGCGGAAAGTTCAAAAACATCACCGCAGAAGCCGGTGTCGGCCTGCCCGACCGGGTCAGCGTGGGCGCCGCTTTTGCCGACATCGATAATGATGGTTCGCCCGACCTTTTCGTAACCACGGTTCGCGGCGGCAATGTTCTGTTCAAAAACGACGGTCACGGCCACTTCAAAGACATTACGCAGCAAGCGGGGCTCGGTCTGGTCGCTCACTCTTCAGGCGCGTTTTTCTTCGACTACGACAATGACGGCCTGCTCGATCTGCTGGTGTGCAATGTCGGCAAGTACACTTACGACGAAAAAGGGCCCGACGGCGAATACCTGGGCATTCCCAACGCTTTCGACGGCCACTTGCATCCCGAGCGCTCGGAACATCCTGTTCTGTACAAGAACATGGGCCGCGATCAGTTCAAAAATGTGAGCGCTGAAGTTGGATTGGATCCCCGCGGCTGGTGCGGCGACGCAAGCTTCGCCGACTTGAACAACGACGGTTGGCCCGGCATCTTCTTTCTGAACATGCAGGGTCACAGCCACTATTACGAGAACCAGGGTGGCAAAAAGTTTGTCGAAAAGACCAATCAGTATTTCCCGAAAACTCCCTGGGGCGCCATGGGCCTCAAGTTTTTCGATTTCGACAACGACGGCCGCATGGACTTATTCATCGCCGACATGCACTCCGATATGAGCCAAGAGCCCGGCCCGGAGAAGGAAAAGATGAAGTCGCAGATCACCTGGTCAGACTCCTATATCCAGGGTACGAAAGCCGATTTCATCTGGGGCAATGCCCTCTACCACAACCTGGGAGACGGCAAGTTCGAAGAGGTTTCCGACCGCATGGGCGCCGAAACCTACTGGCCGTGGGGCCCCAGCGTGGGCGACGTGAACGCCGACGGCTGGGACGACATCTTTATTGCCTCCGGCATGAGCTACCCCTATCGCTACGGCATCAACTCTTTGCTGTTGAACGATCACGGAAGGAAATTCGACGATGCGGAATTCGTGACCGGCATCGAGCCACGCAAAAGCCTCTATACACCGTGGTTCAAAATTGACTGTTCCGATCCGGCCGAAAGAGAAGCGCAGGAGCAACTCGGCAGCAAAGTCTGCGCCGGGCGCAACGATAAGGCAATCATCATGGCGCCCCGCTCCAGCCGCTCGTCGGTCATTTTCGATCTTGATAACGACGGTGACCTCGACATCGTGACCAACGATTTCAACTCCGAGCCGCAAATCCTCGTCAGCGATTTGGCGCGGAAAAAACACATTCACTGGCTCAAGATCGTCCTTCAGGGAACGGCTTCCAATCGCGAGGGACTGGGTGCGACCGTGCGGGTACGTGCCGACGGCCACACCTACACGAAATACAACGATGGCAAGTCCGGCTATCTCGCGCAAAGCGATCTTCCGCTTTACTTTGGACTGGGAGAGGCACCCAGGATCGACCGTGTCGAAGTTGACTGGCCCTCCGGCAAAAAGCAAGTCGTGGAAACAGGCATCGAAGAAAACCGGACCTTGATCGTCATGGAGAACCCCCAGGCTAGAACCCACTAGCGCGTTCCTTGCCATGGAGACTATTTCTGTTCAAAATCCTGCTGGCAATCGTTCCCATAGGTAAAGGAATGCAGCACGAAGTCGGATCGTTCTGGTTCGAGCGCGAGCAGGTGCGAAGCGAAGACGGAATTTTTCACCAGATAATACATGCGCGGGGCGCTCACATCGATATAGGAGCCCTGCGCTTCAAAATGAACATCGACACCCGCGTTGCTCGGATCGAGCGGCTTGCCGTCCTGGAGCAGGTAAACCCGCACTGGTTTTTTCGGATCGACGACACTGATAACCGCGTAGGCAGAGCGGGCGTGGTAGCGCAGCTGGGCCTCGTCGCGCTTGTCATCGGAGGTGATGCCATCCTGTTGCACGATCCATCGGCCGGAGAGCATGACCTTGCCATCCGCAGGCTCGCTATCGGCGCGGAAATTTGTGGCTTCTCCATCGTTGCCGTAGCCGTTGGAATTAGCGATGGCGCCCCGTCCGAACCAATCCCCCACATAGGTTTCGTCGGTACAAATCCCGCAAGAGGGCGCGAACGTGTTTTCTGCGGGATCGAGCGGAATCTGCTTCACCTCAGGATGCGCGGCAGCCAGCAGTTCGCGAATTTTTTCCTCCATCGGCCGGTTGCGCCCCTCTCCCTCGACGTGAACAATGATGTCTCCCTGCTGGTCGATGAGATAGCGATTCGGCCAAACATCCGAATGGTAGGCGCGCCAGATCGAGCCCTGGGTGTCGGCAACCACCGGCCAGGGTAGTTGAAAGCGCCGGGCCGCTTGGCGAACGTTGTCTACGCTGAAGCCGATTGCAAATTCGCCATAGTGCACGCCAACGATGTCAAAACCGTAAGAATGATATTTGGCATACCAACGCTTCAACACGCTAAAGTCGCGGATGCAATTGATGCAGGTGTACTCCCAGAAATCGATCAACAACACCTGGCCTCGATAGCCCTTGATAGAATGCGGGACGCTCTTGGCCGCCGCTCCGGAATCGATCCATTGGGCATCAGAAGAGAAATTCGGGGCTTTCTCGGGGTTTTGAGCAGTGGCGTCGCCGCAAGCAGCAAACAATGCCACAAAAAAAAGAATGGAAGCGACTTGTTTCGTCGCGGGCTTCATGCGGTTGTGCATGCTGATCTCGGTGCTCGGCGCGGGATTGGGGTCAGTCGCGCCCTTGGCATCTTTCGAAAGGTTGTCTTGAGGAGGGATCTTCATGCGGAAAACCGTTGCGGCCCAGGCAACGGACGCAGTATAAATCGTCCACCTCGCCCCATACATCAGTTTCGCATGCTTGGGGCCGAGAACATGGCGACTTCGCGCGGGAAGTTAGGGCATGGGCCGGGTCGGGCCAGGTCGTTCTTTTTGTCTCCGGTGCGATTCGATAGCTTTCCAACAAGAGCAACCGTGAGCAGTGAATCTGCACCTCCGGAAGTTGCTGCGCACTCTGCAGAACGACAAGCCGACGTACGGCGTTTACCGTACATCGCAAGTATGCCAAAAGGTTACAATCGTCGAATAGCCGGAGAGCGCGATGCGAGCAATTGATGATTTGAAGGTAGCGACAAACGACTTGCAGAAAGATGAGTCGTTCCGGCTGTTGGTTGAGAGCGTGCAAGATTACGCGATTTTTTTGCTGAGTCCTACGGGCCATATTATGACTTGGAACCTGGGGGCGGAGCGCATCAAGGGCTATAAGGCGGATGAAATCATCGGACAACATTTCTCTAGTTTCTACACCCAGGATGCCCGCGAAAGTCACTGGCCGGAGCGGGAGCTTGAGATTGCGGCCAGGGAGGGGCGCTTCCAAGACGAAGGCTGGCGGGTGAAAAAAGACGCGACCATGTTCTGGGCGTCGGTTACCATCACAGCCCTACGTGGAACAGAAGGGAGACTGCGCGGCTTTTCCAAGGTGACTCGTGACCTGACGGAGCGGCGTGCGCTTGAAGAACGCACACAACAGCTAAACAAGGAATTGCGCAACCGGATGGGGCAACTGATTGAGTCCCGTAATCAACTGGAATTGAGAACCCTGGAATTGCAACGCTTGTCTACCAAGCTGATGGCAATTCAGGATGAGGAGCGCAGGCGAATCGCGCGGGAACTGCACGACGATCTTGGACAGGAACTGGCGGCGCTGAAAATGTTGATAGATTTAACTGCTCTGCGAACCAAGGGAGCCGATATTTCTCAAGTCGCTGAGTCGATGGACAGGGCGATTGCGAAGATTCGCAACATGTCTTACCAGCTTCATCCTCCGCTGTTGGATGAGTCGGGCTTGATGCCAGCACTCCATTGGTTGCTAGAAGGATTCGGAAAAAGAAGCAATCTGGAAGTCTCGCTTGACTTTACACCAGTAGCATTTCCACGGTTCTCGAAGGAGATTGAAATTTCCGTCTTCCGTATTGTTCAGGAGTGCGTGACTAACGTTTGTCGTCACTCCGGCAGCCGGGATGCCAGAATCGACATCCTTCAGCAACCTGACCGAATCACCATCAAGATCCGAGATTATGGAAAAGGCATCGCAGCAGATATGTTGACAGGAGCCTTACCAGTGGCCACTGGAGCAGGAATTGGCGGGATGACAGAACGGTTGAAGCAGTTGGGTGGCGAACTCAAAATCGCACATGCCGAACCGGGTATGCTTGTCGAAGCCGTCGTTCCACTATTTAGTATCAGCCATATCGACTAGCGGGCCATTCCCGGCCCGCGGAGCAAATGCAGGGGAGGCCGACCGTTTGACGAAGCGAATGCAGAAGCGCGATGAAATATCGATTGCTTCGAGTGTTCGGCTCTATCGTGACTTAATTCTTGGGCGCTCCACCCTCGCTCCTGACTGATGCCGCCGACGCTTGCCGGTCCCGGTTGTCGGTCACTTCGTGGCGTCATCGAGAGCCAATGCTCGCAGGGATGCTCGTTGATACAATGCACCCGAGGGGGGACTGAAGAGAAATGAAGATGATTGATGTTGTGCAGCATCTGAAGAACGAACACGATCGATTGACGAAGCAGATTCAGGCAATTTCTGCGGCACTTGTTGCCTTCGGCGCTTCTTACGGCAAACAAACAACACGACGCCGCTTGTCCGCGGCCGCTAGGGCGCGTATCGCCGCCGCGCAGAGGGCAAGATGGGCAAAGTTCAAAGGCGGGCACAAGGAGAACGTCGTAACTATGCCCCCCAAGAAATCGATGTCCGCTGCAGCACGGAAAAAAATCTCAGCCGCCCAGAAAGCCCGCTGGGCGAAGATCAAAGCCCAGAAGAGATCGGCCTAACCGCTCGTACTAGTCCTGCTCGTGAGACACCCACTTTGCCAGACCCCTCACGGGTCTTGGAGGACGGGAGAGCGACGCGTTGAGCCGGTTCATCAGCGAGCCGGCGGAGGCGTGGTCGGGAGGGTTCAGCGTGACGCAGCCAGTCTTTCAAGGTGGAGCGCTCCGCTCGGGACTGGGGCTTGCCCGCGCGAGTTGGCAAGAAACAGTGCTCTCTTACCAGGAAACCGTTCAGAACGCTCTCGCACAGACTTCCAACGCGTTGATCGCGTCCCGAAAAAATGGCGAGTTTCGCGAGCAGCAGGAATTGCTCACGCAGGCCTCACCGACAACCGATCAACTGTCCGAGGTAACGGCGGCGCCAGTTACCTCTAGGTGCTGACCAGCGAAACAAATTACTCGCAGAACTCAACCTGGTTGAAACCCAGCTCAACGAGCGGCTGGCGCTGGTTCAGCTATACCAGGCTCTTGGCAGTGGATGGGGGCAAGAGCCCAGGTCGGCGACTGCGAATTTATAGCCATTGGGATAACCGGCGTTTCTCACGCTAGTGCTGTTGCACGTTATGGACGAGTATCCGAAGGAGACGCCAGGGGACGAGCTTCCATTTCCTCGAGGTTGGACCGCGCGTGTTGATAATCAGGCTGGATTTCGAGTGCCTTTTTGTACATCTTGACGGCGAGGTCAGGGCGCCCGCTTTGCTGATACACAACGCCCAAATCAAAATATGCCAACGCATAAGAGGAATTGTGCTCGATTGCTCTGGTAAGCTCTTCGCGTGCAGCAGCTAGCTGACCTTGTTGCAGGAACAACGCACCTAAATCGCAGTACGCGGTGGCCGGACCAGGGTCGACGGCAATAGCCCTTTGGTAGGCTTGCGCAGCCGCAGAAAAATCACCCGAACGCTGAAACACTGCTCCGAGACCGATGATTGCCTCGACGTCACTCGGTTTCAGAGCGAGTGCTTTTTGATAGGCGCTCTTCGCAGTTTCGGTTAAGGCGAGTTGCAGATACAGGTTTCCAAGATCGACCCAGGCGTCAGGATTGCGCGGATCGAGAGAAATCGCCTGCTGGTATAAGGCCGCTGATCGGGAGTAATTGGCCTGACGTTGGAAAAGGTCTCCCAGGTTTATGATCGCCGAGGTGTAATGCGGGTTGAGGTCGATGGCGCGCTGGTAATAATCTGCGGCCTTTGAAGTGTCTCCCGCGTCGGCGAACGCAACCCCGAGATTGTAGAGAAGTACCGAGCTTTTTGGCGTTGCTTCCAGTGATTTCGCGTATATCGAGATCTCGTCGCGCCAATCAAGTACGCGTGCATTGAGACGCCATCCCCCCCAAAACACCCACAAAACAACCGCGCACCAGACTAGAGATATTGTCCAA
>JASHRB010000210.1 GCA_030037575.1 Candidatus Sulfotelmatobacter sp.
AGCCGGAATGACGATGCTATAAGTCACGCTTGGCAACCGATTTCCCCGCGGATGCGGACGCGAACCGGTGAGATGTGCAAAACTCGACGGCCGTTGCCTGCCAAGTTCCCCGATTCATTGTACGCGTGGAACCCGGGTCGCAAGGGAAATTCGGAGCAAACGCCGACGTCAGGGCCGAAGCGGGGAACGGCGGGGCGTCAGGCGTGGTCTATGCCGCGCTGCGCTGGGCGGCCAGCATAGTGAAGAACTCATCGACCAGCTCGCTGTCCCACAAACCTCTGCGCGCCTCTTCGCGCATGGTGTGGGCGGCCTGCTCGTGGCTCTGCGCCGGCTTATAAGGACGCGCGGTGCACAGGGCATCGTAAACATCTACAACCTGCAGGACCCTTGGCAGAAGCGGGATTTCGCCGGCTCTCATGCCATCGGGATATCCCGACCCATCGGAATGCTCGTGGTGGTGGCGGATGATGGGCAGCACCAGCAGCAAAGACTTCAGCGGCTTGCAAATATTCTCTCCGGTGACGGGATGCTGCTTCATGATTTCCCATTCCTTCGCCGTGAGGTCGCTGCCTTTTTTCAAAATGGCGTCCGGCACCGCAATTTTGCCCAGGTCGTGCAGAAACCCGCCGCGACGCAACGCCACAATCGAATCCTCATCCAATCCCAGGTGACGGCCCAACTCCGCCGCGCGCCCCGCCAGCCGCTCGCAGTGCCCCTCGGTATAAGGATCGCGGCCTTCCACGATCAGGCCCAGAGCACAAAGCACAGAATCTGCCGTTTCCAATTCGTCGGTAAATTCCTTCACCCGCAGCAGCGACTTTACCCGCGCTTTCAGCTCTTCTGCCAAAACCGGCTTGTTCAGAAAATCGTCGGCGCCCGCTTCGATTCCGCGAACTTTATCGGAGCTGTCGCTCAGTCCGGTAATCAGCACGAAAGGAATCAGGCGCGTAGCCGGATCGCTTTTGAGAGCACGGCAGAATTCGTATCCCGACCTACCCGGCATTCTCACATCCGACAAAATCAAATCGGGAGGCTGCCGGCGAACTTCGGCTTCCGCTTGCTCCGCGTCAGGAGCGGTAACCACGTCGTAGCCGCTCATGGAAAGCAGTTGGCTCATCAATCCGGCAATGGTCGGCTGGTCATCCACGACCAGAATTCGCGGCGGACGCCGAACGGGCAGCAAATTCCCCATGATTCCGTGAGAACCCGCTTCGCCGCCGGAAGTTGCCTCGCCCTCGAGATTCAAATTCCGCTCAAAATCGATCGGAAAGTTCATGACCCACCGCAGATAATTTTACTGCAAATTGAACGGCGCGTTTCGAAGGGCATGGAGCTCGGAGTGCGTCGAATGCGCCGACAAAATTTCCCGCCCCAATTCTGCGCTGCGGGAGCAAAAGGAGGCGTCAAAGTGAACGCGACGATTGGGCGGGTCCAAGAGAAAAAATGGGTGCCCCGGGGAATGGCTAGCCGGTTTCGACAACCGGTAGCTGCGCAGCCGTCTGCTCTTTCACCTCGGCGCTGGTGACAAGAATAACGGCCAGAATCACGACCACGCTGCCCGCCACAATAAATCTGTCGACTCGCTCGTGCAGAACCAGCCAGCCCAGAAAGACGGCGACCACCGGATTCACGTACGCATAAGTGGCAACTTTCGAAGTGGGCACATGCTCCAGCAGCCAGATGTACGCCGTGTATCCGATCCACGAGCCGCAAACCACCAGGTACAGAATCGCGCCGATACCGGTTGCCTTCCACTGAACCAGCGGGAAGTCTCCGATGGCGAGGGCAAAAATAAGATTGGTCACTCCCGCTGCCGTTACCTGCCATGCGATGGCGCTGAAAAGGTCCATGCCCGATTGCCATCGCTTGGCGAGCACCGATCCCAGCGCCCAGGAGAACGATCCAGCGAGCAGACTGAGGCAGGAAAACAGTTCGCGGTGCCCGACCGCCGAATCGGCGTGCAACTGCGGCCAAAACAAAATAAGCAGACCGGCAATGCCCAGCCCCAGCCCCGCTTTGCCCCGCCCGGAAAGCCGATGATGCCCGAGCAAAAGCGAATCGAGCACCAGAAACCACAGCGGGATAACGGCGACGATCAGCGCCGCAAGCCCCGAGGGAACGGAAAGCTCGGCCCAACAGAGCGTGAGATTCCCCCCCATCAACAGGAGAATCCCCACGACCGCGCAGAGCGCGATCTGGCGGAGCGGATACCAGATACGCTTCTTCATGGCCGCGCACGCGGCTAGCATGACCACGCCCGCGATGGAAAAGCGCACGCCGCACATCAGCGCCGGAGGAATGCCCTGCACCGCAATATCGATGGCGAGATACGTCGACCCCCACAACAGGTACACCAGGCCGAAGGCAAAAATCACCGCGGAGCGACTTGGGCGGGCGTTAGCCAAGGGTGAAGAAATCACGAAGACGGCTAAAGGATATCAGACGGGGTGCGGGCCGAGAGGGATTCTGAAATTGCGAGCCCGGCCCCTGCTCGGTTCCCGGCCCCCACCCTTGGGCGCTGACCGTTTGGGGGTTACGCGATATGCACTCTCAAGCTATAATCAGGCAGTGAAGTTGCTCGAGTTCGATGCGGCGCCAAAATCCCAATTCGCATTTGCCCGAGTGCTGGCTGCACTGTCTGGTGGGCCCGCGCCGTTACCGGGCCAATTTGCCTTCGCGCCTGCGTCCCAGCCTCTTCGGTAGCGATTAGTTTCCCCTCCTCCCGGATTCTCTCGGAGCGAGCTGCCTGCGGCGAAGGCCTGCGCTTTGAGATGCCATTCACTGATCACTGGCCACTGACCCCTGGCCCCTGCACTTACGGAGGATCCCATGACCACCAAAACCATGACCGCTGCCGCTCCCGAGAAAACCATCGGGCCGAAAATCAAAACCGCCCTGCCCGGCCCCAACGCCCAGCGCGTGCTCGCGGGCGACCAGCAATATATTTCGCCGTCCTATACCCGCTCGTATCCGCTGGTCGTCAAAAGCGGACGCGGCATCGTCGTCAGCGACGTCGACGGCAACGAGTTCTACGATTTTTCCGCGGGCATTGCCGTGGTTTCCACCGGCCATTGCCATCCCGAGGTCGTGGCCGCCCTGCAGAAGCAGGCCGGCGAACTGGTTCACATGTCGGGAACGGATTTTTATTACGAGAGCATGGTGCAACTCGCCGAGCGGCTGTCAAAAATTGCTCCCATGGCTGGCCCGCACAAGATTTATTACGGCAATTCCGGAGCCGAAGCGGTCGAGTGCGCCATGAAACTTGCCCGCTATCACACGAAAAGGCAGAACATCATCGCCTTCTTCGGCGCCTTTCACGGGCGCACCATGGGCGCGCTCTCGCTCACCGCTTCCAAGCCGCAGCAGCGCCGCCGCTTTGCCCCGCTGGTGCCCGGCGTCACCCACGTTGCGTATCCTGATCTTTATCGCGGCCGCAAAGACGCCGCGCAGGATCCCGACGCATTCGCGTTGAGCTGCGCGCGCTTCATCGAAGACAGGCTGTTCAAGACGACTGTTCCTCCCGAGGAAGTGGCCGCGATTTTCGTCGAGCCGGTTCAGGGCGAAGGCGGCTACGTCGTCGCTCCAGCCATCTTCATGCAGGAGCTGCGCAAAATCTGCGACCGCCACGGTATCATGCTGGTGGTCGACGAAGTGCAGAGCGGCGTCGGCCGCACCGGCAAATGGTGGGCGGTTGAGCACACTGGCGTCGAGCCGGATATGATCTGCATCGCCAAGGGCATCGCTTCCGGCATGCCGCTCGGCATCACTTTGACTCGCTCGGAAGTCATGGACTGGGTTCCCGGCTCCCACGCTTCAACCTTCGGCGGCAATCCCGTCTGCATTGCGGCGGCGCTGGCCACTCTTGACGTGATCGAAAAAGAACATTTGCTCGATCGCTCGGTCGAAGTGGGCGCGCACATGCTGGCGCGCATGAAGGACTGGCCGTCGAAGCTAAAGCTGGTCGGCGATGTGCGCGGCCGCGGGTTGATGATCGGGGTCGACATCGTGAAGGACAAAGCCACGAAAGAATACGGCAATGCTGAGCGCGATCAGATTGTCCAAAAAGCCTTCGAGCACGGCGTTCTTTTTCTCGGCTGCGGCCCCAGTTCGATCCGCCTGTGCCCGCCGCTGGTCGTCACGAAAGCACAAGCCGATGTCGCCCTCGATGTTCTCGAGCGGTGCATCCGCGAAGTGGGAAAATAGCGAGCTTTGCTGTTTAGCGGCGAAGCCCCTGGGGCGGTGCCTGGTGGTCGCGTTCGGTTTGCCCGGCGGAACCAGAAAAAATGCCCACCCCACGGCGAGGGCGGCGCCGGTGGACGGCAGAAACATCAGCACTAATCCCCAATCGAGCGAGTAGCGTCCGCTGTTCGGATCATATTCGAAGCAGCGGAACGCAGCTTTGCCGGCCAGCGCGTAAGCCGCTACGAACTTACCGCCCAACTCCTGTACCACCTCTCTCAGCGAGGCCTCGGGCACCTTGGCTCCCGCCAACATGCGAATGACTCTGCCGCGGTCCACGGCAACCACGACCGAAGGGTGATCATATTGCTGCACTGAGGCGTCCCACTGAAACCAGAATCCGCTGGCGGCGCAGGAGACGATCTGGCCGAACTTCTGCACCCACACCGGCTGGGCAAAGTCCATATAAAAGATATGGAAACACGCAAACAGGATGAGGGACAGCACCGCATCCCACGCGATCGCCACCACACGGTTGGTTTTCCACGGGCGCCCGGCATAAGCGGGCAGCAACTCATACACCATGGCCACGCCCAGATACATCGTGATATTGACCAGGATATGGCCGAAGAAAAAC
>JASHRB010000211.1 GCA_030037575.1 Candidatus Sulfotelmatobacter sp.
ATGGAGGCGCGCTCCTATGCCCGGATTCTCGGGGCCAACGATCGTATCCGGCTGGGACAGCTGGGATGCGGAGACCGGAGCGAAGGCCATGTGCATATGGCGCAACTCGCCTCGAAACAAATTCGGGTGGAAACAGTTGCCCTATGTGATCTCTGGAACCGGGCGCGCGAGCGTCGCGCCGCCCAAGTAAGGAAGGCCTTCAGCCTGGAGCCGCAGATGTACCAGTACTCCGAGGATATGCTTGCCCGGAAGGACATCGATGGCGTGATGATAGCGACCGGAGATTTCCAACACGCGAAGCTGTGCTGCCAGGTGGTGCAGGCAGGCAAGGATTGTTACGTTGAAAAGCCTTTTGCCAATGTGCTGGCGGAGGCGAAGCAGGCTCGCGATATCGTGAAGGCGTCCAAACAGGTCGTACAGATGGGAACGCAGCACCGTAGCCAGCCCTATCCGTTGGCCGTGCGCGACATCATTCGGTCAGGAAGGGTCGGCAACGTCGTCCACATCGAGCAGGAGTGGAACGTCAATGAGGAGCGCTGGCGTTTTGTAGAGGAAGACACCGGCATTTCGCAGGAGATGTTGAGGGATTTGAATATGGAGTGGAAGAGCTGGCTTTATGGCCGCAACTCCCAACTCCGCGAAGAGGATACCGACTGGAAGCGCTGGCTGCTGGGCAAACCAGACCGGCCATTCGATCCCCATATTTATCTTGAATTCCGGCTCTACAAGGACTTTTCCTCAGGCATCTTTGACCAATGGCTCAGCCACGGCAGCGACCTGGTGCATCTGTGGACAGACGAAACTTATCCCTCGAGCGTGGTCGCGAATGGGGGTGTTTTTACTTGGAAAGATGGACGGGAAAACCCTGATACCTGTGTGGCGGCTGTGACCTATCCCAAAGGGTTCCTGTATACCTACAAGACTACTTTCGGAAACAGTTACCGGAGCTTTTCGCGCATTCAGGGCCGGAACGGGACGATCGAGAACTACGGTGGTGAGGGTGCGTCACTGTTCATCACTACCGAGGAAGGGGGGAGAAAGGAATTCGATCCCTGGGAGTCCGGTCCTGTTTACACCAAAGCACCGCTTGTCGGACCGTCCAACGATGCCCAAACAACCGTGCAGGTCCCGGGAGCGCCGCCGCCCGGTTCTCTCGGGCCGGACGATGACGATGTGATCCATCTGGTGAACTGGCTTAAGGCAATGCAGGCGCGTAAAGAGCCCAACGCAACTGTCGATCACGGCTTCTCCCATTCCATCGTCTGCATCATGGCTGCGCAGTCGTATTGGAATGGAAAGAGGTTGTACTGGGACCCTCGGCGCGAGGAGATTACCGATCAGCCAGTATGATCGCACCTCGTCGTTCCGCGGGACGAAACCTCCGCAGGATTTCTCACACTTTCGTCGAAGATGACCGCGCGCCACAAGCAAGCGTGGTTCACACGTACGCCGGGGCGTGCAGCCAAATGCAGTAACCATGTGCTCTGAATCGGAGGCAACCGTTGGCTTGTGCATTGGCTACTTCGGCTTTACCAGTTCCAACAACCCAAATCGCTCTGGGACGTGAAACGTGTCGGTCCTTGGAGCTTTCCAAGCAATCTGGTGGCGATCTGAAGCCGGTCCCTGGCTGCGAAACAGATTTACTCGCAGAAGGTTGCCAGTGGTTGCCAGGCGCGCGTCAATCGCTGTATACGGAATTTTCATCGCGCCGTACCAGATGTGGGCGGCGCTATCAATTCTCGCCGCAACTTGGAAACCCGAGTTCCAAGTCCACCCCTTCTCGTGGTGTGGGTTGTGCAGATCGATATCCAGGTCGACCCATTCACCTTGCGGCGAGACTTCAAATTCCTTGTAATGCTTGATGTCCTTGAAATCCCAGCCGATAAAAACTTCGGCCACATCCCAATTCCACAATTTGTCGGTCTCCGTTGAAGTGTTGGGATTGGACTTGAGGTTCAGCTGCTCGTACGGGCATATAAATAAGAAGTAAAGACTCTGCTTTGTCCAACGCGTGCGCACCTCCGTTCGATACCGGGGAACGGGATTCCCGTGAGCATCGCTTTTCATGTAGACGGGCACCGCTCCCTGCCAGAATGGTGATAGCTGGTTGGTATCAAGAGATACGTCCGTTTCAGCCCAGATCCTTTTGATGGTCGACTGTGCGGCCACTGACCAAGCGCAGCAAGCGAGCACAGCAATAAGGCTCTTAAGAAAGCGATTCGTCCAGGCGCTCATGTGGTGATCTGCAGCAGCCGTGCCGCGTTCTGGTCGTAGACTGTTTTCGAGAATTGCATGGGGCAAGCCAACGCCACCAACGGACCAGGCTTCAAGAAGACACGCCGGCAAATCTTCACTTCTAACTCAGCGCGCAGAACGATCTGCTCTCCATCTATGCCTTTGGGAAGAATGATCGAAGCCTGACCAATCTGGCCCGCGCGCCGCGCGCCCGCATCGAGATTGCCTCCAACTTTGACTTTACCATCGAGACTCTCGGCGTAAATTGCGAGCACTTCGGGAACGCCCGCGACGCCGTCGTCGGCGATGCACTCTCGTCCCCGTGCCTCAATCTCCGGGCCGGCCGTACGGACCAGTTCGGAGCGGCGTCCGGCCGGAATCACATG